>NZ_JARESU010000413.1:0-1511 GCF_046027075.1 Paraburkholderia sp. RL18-085-BIA-A
CTATTCGGCGGTAGCTCTTACGGTGTCGCCGGAACAGATTCAATGCGGAACCCCAGCCTGGCGGCGCGACGTTTGAGGGCAGCGATACTTCGTTGGCGTTGCTGCTCCTCGTAACGCTGCTGTCCCTGGTCGACGAAGGCCTCGCCGCGTGTCAGCATGAAATACACCATGCGCGCAAGCTTGTGCGCCACTGCGGTGTTGGCGCGTGGCTTGTCCATCCGGGCACACAGCCGGCGGTAAAAAGCGCCCAGCGCAGAGTCGCTATGGGAAAGGGTCATGGCCGCCATCTTGAGCGCTTGCCGCGCCCGGTTGGCCGAGCGTTTCGTGCCTGAGGACAATACCTTGCCGCCGCTGATCTTCGTGCCGGGCGTCAGCCCCAGCCAGGAACAGAAATGCTTCACGCTGGCAAAGCGGCTCAGGTCGGGGCCGATCTCGGACAGCAGTGTCAGGACGGTAGATACACCCAGGCCGTTGATGCGCGTGAGATCGACACCCGCCCAGTTGGCGAGTCTCTGCCGCTGGTCGAAGTTGCCTCGCAGCCTGGTGCCGGCCCTCGGCCCGGTACCCATGTCAACGTGGTGGCGGCCACTCTCGTCCACGAGCGTCTGCAGGCGGGCATCGCATTCGCCCAGATGACGGGCGATGTCGTCGTACATCGATAGCGCCTGCTTCAGCACAAACAGGTGTTCCTCTCGCCAGTTGCCTGTCAATGCGCGGGCGATATCGTCGGCACTGCGCCTGATCCGGCCGTGACGGTAGCGGGCCAGAACCTTCGGATCGCGTTCGCCCGCGACGATCGCGCGGATGATCGCCTGTCCCGTCGTCCCCATGATGTCGCTCAGCACCTCGGTGAGCTGGATATTCATCTGCACTAGCGTCTTCTGCATGCGCTGTACCCAGCTGGCCTGCTCGGTAAGCAGCACCTCGCGCTGGCGCGCCACCGCACGCACCACGCAGACCTTGTCGCCGGGGCGCCAGGCCGCCCGCAGCAGCCCCAGGCTCATCAGCTTCTGCAGCCACTGGCAGTCGAGCACATCGCTTTTGCGGCCAGGCACGTACTTCATCTGCCGCGCGTCGACCAGCCATACCGCCAGCCCGCGCCGCTCCAGCACCTCGTATACCGGTATCCAGTAGGCTCCGGTCGATTCGAGTGCCACCGTATCGACACCGCACGCCAGCAGCCAGTCGGCCATCGCGTTCAGATCGTCGGTCATCGTGCCGAATTCCCGCACCGGCGCATCGTCCGCGGTCCGGGGTACCGCTACCCAGTGGCTCGAACCACCTATATCGATGCCCGCTGCGTTCGGAAACATTTCGGGACTGTCTTCCCGCTTGCGCATCGCCATGGTTTGTCTCGCTATGGTTGATGGATGGCAGCGTCATGGGAAGCGTCAGATTGGACTCGATCTCTCAAACGGGATGCGGCTCGCGCCGCTCGCCACTGTCACCGACGACTCCCGGACCATGCTGAGTCCCGGGCTCGCTTCACGACGCTTGCCAACGTCGTAAGC
>NZ_JARESU010000414.1:0-1508 GCF_046027075.1 Paraburkholderia sp. RL18-085-BIA-A
ATTCGAAGGCAGAATGTAAGCCACGATAGGACATCCAAGAGCGTTTTGCAAACCTGGAAAAAACGAAAACGGTTTGTCCGGCCGGATGTCGGCCTCGCGAGGCATGTAACTTAACTTATGTTGTTTTGCCGTGACAGACCGCGGACGTATAGGATGCGACGGTCTGGCCCGGCCGGTGCCGAAGACAATGAGGAGTTGATACGAGATGTTATTAAGCAATGCAGGACAAACAGAGCACGAGCCCTAATGTCGTCTGCGTATGGATTCGAGCTTTTACGCCGCGAGCCTGTACTCGTAGTAGGGCTGGTTACGGTCATCTAGAATTGCGTACTGAGCTTCAAGGTTATGCGGGTCGGGATTCAGCCACGCGTCAATGTGCTCCGGCTTGATCGGGATGATGCACCGGTCGTGGCCGGCCAGTGAGATTCCGGGGGCGGGTCGTCGGTCACCGCGGCGAACGACAGCAGGTCAGGCAGGCCCTTGCCTTGCCAGTGTGACCACAGGCACGCGATCAAGATGTCCTGCGGTGGGTTCGGCTTGAACTGCAGCACGACGTTTTCGTCTTTCTCGTCTTCGGCCAGCGCGCGGTTCTCAAGCCGTTGGCGACTCACGTTTTCGTAGAACGAGCTCACCAGCATGAGTCCGTGCGTATGGCCGAATTGCCCCTTCCAGAAGCCTTCGAGATTGTCACGTCGCGCGTTATAAGTCCCCGGTACTTCGTATCGTAGAACGCCGGCTTACCTGCCGGGCGGCACTGATATCGCATGGGTGCAGATTCGATCCGACCTCACAGAGGGGCACGAGGGGCTCGCCATTAAACACGAAGTGAGACATAGCGAGGAACTGTTTCTCGCGTGCGCTTACGTATCTTTCTTTCTCAAATTCATCCGAGAATACGTATGGATCTCGCTCAGGTGCCGGATCCCCTTCGTACACAGGCGGTCCACCGGTCGGTCCGCGCCGCTCGATCGAAGGCATGTTCAGACTCCAACCCATGCCTCACCGATACCGGAAGCGGAACTGTAGTGCAAGCCTATATCCGGCTGTGCCGCGCCGCGGGCCATCGGATACTCAATCGAAATACTCGCTCGAAGCACGCCAGAAGACGGCTCGACAGTCACCATTTGAAGCGCCCCGGCGAAAACCGGAGCGCTCGACTCAGTGAAACTTGCACCCACTTGCCCCATGGTTTCAGAATAGGCAGTCGGTAGGATCGCGAGCCCCACCACAACAAAGACCACGAGTCTCACGATGGTGCGGACGAAGTGCAATAGCATCTAAACCCCCGACTGCAATGAGCGGACGTTATGGAAGCCAAAGAACTGCTATTGAACATACCTTGCAGACTCTTTGCGTGGCAGGCAGGTTCTGAGCTAGGGTTAATTCATGTAGAAAGCCCACCTCGGGCGAGTCGCAGCCGTCTCGAAGTGTTTTCCGGAGCCGAGCCCGCGATATCGAATCGCAATGCGACGCGACGGCTTCTCGGAAGGTTTCAGCTATCTCCCTGA
>NZ_JARESU010000415.1:0-1506 GCF_046027075.1 Paraburkholderia sp. RL18-085-BIA-A
CTCAGCATCGGGTTGCTCTCTTTTATTGCGTTTCGCTACGGTCATCTATTCTTACTGTGTCATAAAATTATTTACAGCGAAGCGATACCTGGTACTATTGAATAATACAGACTTCGGGCGATCGCGATGAGAGAAGATGTCGACGAATTTGACGCGTATCTGAATCATCTGGGGCAGGCGTTAGGGCACGCAGATCGCCATGCCGGCCTCAAGGGTTACTGTTCGGGCCTGGTGTTGCCATTGTCACGCAAGAGCGTCGAGCCGATGGCCGCGCATATTGACCCACTTCACGCGAGTGCGAAACACCAGTCACTCCACCACTTTGTGGCCAAGGCAGAATGGTCTGACCGGGCGGTCTTGCGGCGGGTACGCGAATGGGTGATGCCCGCGTTAGGCGCGCATGCTGCTGAAGAAGCCGGCTACTACTGGATTATTGACGACACCGGTTTTCCCAAGAAGGGCCGTCATTCGGTTGGGGTGGCACGTCAGTACTGTGGGCAACTCGGCAAACAGGACAACTGTCAGGTCGCCGTGAGCCTGTCGATCGCGACACAACGCGGCAGCCTGCCGATTGCCTGGCAGCTGTATGTGCCCAAGGAATGGATTGACGACCGGGAGCGGGCCCGTCGTACGGGCATTCCCGACGATCTGGCTTTTGAGACCAAGCCCCAGATTGCGCTGGCCCAACTTCGCGAGGCGATAACATCCGGCGTTGCACCGGGCATCGTGCTGGCCGATGCTGGGTACGGCGACGAAACCGCTTTCCGGGATGGCGTAACTGAACTGGGGTTGTTGTACGCGGTAGGAATCCGGCCTGGCACCTCTGTGTGGGCGCGCGGTACGGCGCCACTTCCCCCCAGGCCCTGGAGCGGGCGCGGCAAGCCGCCGACATTGTTGCGCCGTGCACCCGGCCACGAACCGCTCGCGGTGAAGGAACTGGCCATGCAACTACCCGTGAACGCCTGGCAGACCGTAACCTGGCGGGAAGGCAGCAACGCAGCACTTTCCTCACGCTTTGCCGCCGTACGCGTTCGTCCTGCACATCGCGACTACTGGCGAAGTACCGTTCGCGACGAAGAATGGCTGCTCATTGAATGGCCTGAAGGCGATACGGAGCCGCTCAAATACTTTCTCACTACTGCCCCCGAAGAGGCGACACTTGAGCAGCTTGTGTTCGTGACCAAGATGCGCTGGCGCATCGAGCGCGACTATCAGGACCTGAAACAGGAGTTTGGGCTCGGCCATTACGAAGGGCGAGGCTGGCGTGGGTTTCACCACCACGCCACACTAAGTATCGCTGCATATGGGTTTCTGATGGCTCAGCGACTCAGGATGCAATCAGATCTGCGCGATAAAAAAAACTTCCTCGAACGCGCGCTGCCTGCCCTTCCCCCGCATTACATCCCACGGGGCAGTCCAGCGCGCTCAACGCCACATTCCTGATTCCATTACTACCTTGCGTATCCTGCTTGGACTACGGCTCATGCAACGATGGCACTCTTCCTA
>NZ_JARESU010000416.1:0-1493 GCF_046027075.1 Paraburkholderia sp. RL18-085-BIA-A
CCTGACCGCGCGCGTCTACGACGTGGCCCGCGAGACCGAACTCGAACGCGCGCCGAATCTGTCGGCGCGGCTGCGCAATCCGGTCTATCTGAAACGCGAGGACAACCAGCCGGTGTTCTCGTTCAAGCTGCGCGGCGCATACAACAAGATGGCGCATATCCCGGCGGAAGCGCTGGGGCGTGGGGTGATTACCGCGTCGGCGGGTAATCATGCGCAGGGTGTGGCGTTGTCGGCGGCTCGCATGGGCGTGAAGGCGATCATCGTGGTGCCGGTCACGACGCCGCAGGTGAAGGTCGATGCCGTGCGCGCGCACGGCGGCCCGACGGTCGAGGTGGTGCAGTTCGGCGAGTCGTACAGCGACGCCTACACACACGCGGTCAAGTTGCAGGAAGAACGCGGCCTGACCTTCGTGCATCCGTTCGACGACCCTTACGTGATCGCGGGTCAGGGCACCGTCGCGATGGAGATTCTCAGCCAGCATCAGGGACCGATTCACGCGATCTTCGTGCCGATCGGCGGCGGCGGGCTCGCGGCCGGCGTGGCCGCGTACGTGAAATCAGTGCGCCCGGAGATCAAGGTGATCGGCGTGCAGACCGACGATTCGTGCGCGATGGCCGCATCGCTGAAAGCGGGCGAGCGGGTCACGCTGAACGAAGTCGGCCTGTTCTCGGACGGCACGGCGGTAAAACTGGTCGGTGAAGAAACCTTCCGGCTGTGCAGCGAATATCTCGACGACGTGCTGCTGGTGAACACCGATGCGCTGTGCGCGGCGATCAAGGACGTGTTCCAGGACACCCGCAGCGTGCTCGAACCCGCGGGCTCGCTGGCGGTAGCCGGCGCCAAGCAGTATGCGGAGCGCGAAGGCATCGAGAACCAGACGCTGATCGCGATCACGTCGGGCGCGAACATGAACTTCGACCGCATGCGTTTCGTCGCCGAGCGTGCCGAAGTCGGCGAGGCGCGCGAAGCGGTGTTCGCGGTGACGATCCCCGAAGAGCGCGGCAGCTTCCGGCGCTTCTGCGAGCTGGTCGGCACGCGCAGTGTCACCGAGTTCAACTACCGGATCGCGGACGCGAATTCGGCGCATATTTTCGTCGGCGTGCAGATCAGGAACCGCAGCGAGTCGGCGCAGATCGCGGGCGCGTTCGAAGCGCACGGCTTCGCCACCGTCGACCTGACCTTCGACGAACTCTCGAAGCAGCACATCCGCTACATGGTTGGCGGCCGCTCGCCGCTCGCGCATGACGAGCGCCTGTTCCGCTTCGAGTTTCCGGAGCGGCCGGGTGCGCTGATGAAGTTCCTGTCGTCGATGGCGCCGAACTGGAACATCAGCCTGTTCCACTATCGCAACCAGGGCGCGGACTACAGCTCGATCCTGGTGGGCATCCAGGTGCCCACGACCGAGACCGAAGCGTTCGACCGTTTTCTCGCGACGCTCGGCTATCCGTACTGGGAAGAGACGCAAAACCCGGTGTATCGCCTGTTCCTCGCCT
>NZ_JARESU010000417.1:0-1491 GCF_046027075.1 Paraburkholderia sp. RL18-085-BIA-A
CTCGCAGCCTACATCACGCGGCGTGAGCATCACTGGGCGGGTCGACCGGTATCTTCCTATCTCTTTGTTTCCAGCTGGGGTAACCGGATGGATGCCGGTACAATTCATCGCACTTTCTATTCATTGTCGCGGCAGATTGGCTTACGCGGGGCATCCGACAGTCACGGGCCGCGTCTGCACGACATGAGGCACGTGTTTGCCACGAATACACTTGTACGCTGGTACAAGTCCGGAGATGACCCGGAGCGCCGTCTGCCAATCCTGTCAGCCTACCTCGGCCATTCTCACGTCGAGGATACGCAGTGGTATCTGAACGGTTCGCCCGAATTGATGCGTGAGGCGATGCGCCGGCTCGAACAACTCTGGGGAGATCGGCCATGAATGATACCGCCACCTTTGCTCCGCTACTGGAGCGCTTCTTCACGCAGCGTCTGATGGAAGAGCGTCAGGCGAGCCCTCACACCATCAGTGCCTATCGCGATACCTATCGTCAATTCCTTAAGTTCGTGCAGCAGCGCCTGCATAAGTCCCCGTCGCAGCTAAACCTCGAAGACATCGATGCTCCACTGATCGTCGCGTTCCTGGACGAGATTGAGAAGAACCAGGGCGTTAGCGTTCGCACCAGAAATCTGCGCCTTGCGGCGATTCATTCCTTCTTTCGCTACGCCGCTCTCGAAGCACCGGCCCATTCTGCCCAGATCCAGAGGGTGCTTGCCATCCCCAGCAAGCGCTTCACCCGTAAGCTGATCCACTTCCTGACGCCTCCAGAAGTCGACGCCTTGCTTGCTGCGCCTGATCAGGGCACGTGGTCTGGCCGGCGCGACCACGCCTTTCTATTGGTCGCAGTCCAGACCGGTCTGCGCCTGTCCGAGATGACCGGACTCAATCGCGAGGATGTGGTGCTTGGCACCGGCGCACACGTGAGGGTCATCGGAAAGGGTCGAAAAGAGCGCTGTACACCCATCGCGAGATCCACACGCGCTGTACTGAAAGCATGGCTGCGAGAACCACAACGTGGTGATGGCACAGTACTGTTTCCCAGCGAGCGCGGCGAACGCCTCAGTGTTCATGGTGTGCAGTATCTGCTAAACAAGCACCGCAAGGCCGCGTGTGAAGTTTGCCCGTCATTGAATCAGAAGCGGGTCACTGTTCACTGTTTAAGACACACCATGGCCATGGACCTTCTGCAATCAGGCGTTCGTCGCTCGGTCATCGCGTTGTGGCTCGGACATGAATCGGTGGAAACCACGGAGATCTATGTCGAAGCGACCCTTGCGATGAAGGAACAGGCCCTTGAGAAGGCAACTCCGCGACGCGGCAAGCCAGGCCGCTTCAAGCCAACAGACGAGCTCCTCGACTTCCTGAACAGTCTTTAGGCTGCCGAATTATATCGGGTGATCGCTTGAGCGCATCTCTTTGACGGCCCGCAATCTCTGGTCAATTGTTGGAGTTCAATCCGCCACCCGACATAATCCGGAAGGGTACATAGTG
>NZ_JARESU010000418.1:0-1479 GCF_046027075.1 Paraburkholderia sp. RL18-085-BIA-A
CTAGTACAACATCCCTCAAATAGGTTTAATAATTGTCGGGCTGCAAATAAGGCTGCAGGAGCGTGACGACTACCTGAGCCATCTCATCGAGCGAACCTGAGCCTGGCAGAGGTTGCCATCGCCCGCTATGGCTACGAAAGGCCGCACCATAACGATTGCGGCTGAGTTCACTCAGGCGTGCCACAACGGTCGGCTCCTGATCGTCCAGGCGTTTGATCAGCAGATGACGCCCGTAAGCCTGCGTGACGATCTGGTCGTGGCCCAGCAAGGCGCGCAGTTGACGCTGCAGTTCGCTTGCATGACGTTTCGCGGGTAAGGCAGGCATGAGCGCTCCGGTTTCAGGATGCGCCAGTTTGCAACGGGTAGCCCCGGAAAGTCCATCTGAAGGGGCGCGCCGTCTGATTGCGCTCGCGAATGAACTGATCCGTACGCTCGCGCAGATGCGCGGTGCTGAGATGACTGGCGTGACGCAGCACACGGCGCGTATAGGCTGCAAACCACAGTTCGATCTGGTTCACCCAGCTCGCGTGCAAAGGGGTGAAGTGGAAGTGAAACCGCTCGCTGTGCCGCGCGTTGAATGCCTGCCAGACGGCGTGTGCACGATGCGTGTTCAGATTGTCCCAGATCACATGTACCTGTTTGCCCGGATACGCGGCCGACACGCTGTCCATGAAGGCCACCAGGTCGTCCTGGGTGCGCCGGTCGCGGCAACTACCCAGCACCTGTCCGGTATGCACATCCAGCGCGGCAATCAGCGCCTGTGTGCCATGACGGATATATTCAAATTCACGACGACGCAACCGTCCCGCTGCGGGCGCGCGTCCAGGATGCTTGCGTTCAATGGCCTGGATGCCGGTCTTCTCGTCAATGCTCAGCACGACCGCATTCTTCGGCGCCTTGCGATACAGCCTGCAAATCACGTTGACCTTCTCGCGAAACGCCGGATCCGGACTGTGCAGCCACTGTTGCACCCGATGCGGGCGAATGTCGCCGGCCTGCAGGATGCGTTGCACATGGCTGCGGCTGATCTGTTCGACGATCCCGCGCTCGACGGCGCGCGTCATGATCTCGTCGAGCGTCGGCGTAAGCCGGCCGTGCGCGTCCTGCACCTCGCACGCCAGCGCGATCAGTTGCAGCCGCGCCTCCTGCGTGATGCGCGGCGGACGACCGCTACGCTCGCCCTCCCGGATACCTAGAGCGCCTTGCCGTGCAATGCGCTGGCGCCACAGGCTGACCGTCTGCACGGACACGCCCAGTTCCAGTGCGATCGCTGCGCCCGAGTAGCCCTCATGGGCCATTAACGCGATGCGTGCCCGCGTCACATCACGCTGTGCAGCCGTCGTGCGCCTGATCAGCGCCAGCAGTTCCTGTCGATCCTTCCTGGCCAGCTTCACTGGCGTTGCATGACGACCTCGGCTCATGCGACCAGGATAGACCATCCAAACAATTATTAAAAGTAATTGCGGGACGCTGTACTAG
>NZ_JARESU010000419.1:0-1472 GCF_046027075.1 Paraburkholderia sp. RL18-085-BIA-A
GTCCTTGATTGACATTGCGCACCAGTATAGAAGAGGTGAGACGTCGCATCTACAGGGGTGTAATGCGGGAACCGTTCAGGCGTGGTCGCACAGCAAGCGGCGTGGAATCGGCCGCGCCTCCGGATTCGGCGGCGCCAAGGTTGCTGGCCGCGCGCCATGGAGGCCGGGACTAAAAGAGCTGGGCGCCGAGCTCGTGCAGGCTGCCCCATTTCACCGTGCTCACGAATGTCCTGCCCGCTGTGTCGAGCGATTCGATCATCGCGCGCTGCCCACGCGCTTCCCCGATGACGCGCACGATGCGGGTCTGGTAGCGCAGCAGCGCACCGATGGTCGGGCACAAGGGCTGCCGCCGTGTCCGGGATCGTTTCTTTTCCATGCGGGTATCGGTATAGACAGGTAGCCAGGTGCGGGGCCGATATACGGCACGGCATCTCGCAGCAAATGCTACCAGGCCAGCCGACCTGAGTCCAGGCCGACAGCCTGATCCCTCCGTAGCCGACGCGACTGTCGCCCTACCGGTCGCGGCGGCTCACGAGACCGCTGGCGGCGACGTCCGGCGGCTTGCCTGCGGTTTCAGGCGCGGTTCACCGCATCCTTGAACGCCTTGCCTGCGGTGAACTTGACTGTCCTGGCGGCAGGGATCTGGATCTCCGCTCCGGTCGCCGGATTGCGACCGACCCGCGCGGCACGCGCACCGGTTGAAAACGAACCGAAGCCGATCAGCTGCACGGTATCGCCTTTCGTGACCGCTGCCGTGATGGTCGGGATCACCGCGTCGAGTGTCTCGCCCGTCGCGACCTTGCTGTCGCCGGTCTTTGCGGCAACAGCGTCCACCAGTTCCTGCTTGTTCATCGTGTCCTGCCTTATTGTGGTTGTGGAGATGCCGCCACCCTACCCGATCGGTGGGGCCTTGCGCAAATTGGGCCAGTCCCACCGGCCTGGCATCACCAGACCGATCACCTTGCGTTGCCTACTTATCTAAGCCGCGTCCAATGCGCTGACGGTTGATACCGGCCTGGCAAACTTTCGTGCATCGTGTGAAGCGGGTGCGGGCGGAGGTGTGAACCACTACCGTGGTTTACAACCGGCTCACTACCGCAGGTTGAATCCCGTCGTGCCAGTCAATAGGACCGCAGCCGATCAATCGAACCGCACCACTCTTCATGATCGATTTCGTCGCGACCATATGACGGTGTGGACCCGCTGCGAATCCTCCCGTTTCCGTCTAAAAATGCCGGTGCCTCGCGGACCTCCTCCACTGTCGCCCTTCCGTGTTCCCGTTGCGTCGCAACTCCGCCGCTGCTGCGCGTTGCATCGACGTCGCGACGCCCGCGCGCTGGCGGCCGACGACCGAAGCATGGATCGCGAAAGCGGATTCCGGATCGCCCCGTCAGTTTTGATAACTGCTATTTATCAAAACTGCATTTAATGGCCAGAATCCGGGGTTATCGCAATCAATCCCAGCGCTGGCG
>NZ_JARESU010000042.1:0-69617 GCF_046027075.1 Paraburkholderia sp. RL18-085-BIA-A
GATCAGGGCCCGAACTTCGCGGTGGCTACTATCGATGGACGGTTCGTGACTGGATTCCGGTGATTCTGGTCGCCTCCTGACACTTGCGTCAATTGGTAACTTCTGCTTGCATTACCCACAGCGGCACCGCAGCGCTTCCCGTATCGACCGGGTTCGATAGACAGTGGTTATTGTGTTCTATTAAGGGCGCGATGCGGTCAAACCAGTCGAATGCGGGCAGCAGGGTTTGCCGTTCCAGGGATTCTGCATTCTGTGGCACAAGCTCACCGCGGTTGCAGATCGCGGCGACTACAAGAGCGCGGAAATACTCGCATGCCATGAGGCTGGAATCATCGCATTTGTACCGAAGAAAGTGACCTCAAGCGCAACAGCTCATGGCCGCTTCAGCAAGGACGATTTTATCTACAACCCACAGACGAACGAATATCGCTGTCCGGCAGGCGAGCGGCTCATCTGTCGATTCTCAATCATTGAGCGCGGCCTGAAAGTCAGTAAGTATTGGAGTTCGAATCGCCAGCAATGTTCGCTCAAAGAGGCCCGCACGCCGGGTCCTCAACGCCGGGTGACACGCTGGGAGCACGAAGCCGTGCTCGAAGAGATGCAGGCGCGACTTGATCATGCCCCTGAGATGATGCGAATCCGGCCGCAGACTGTCGAGCATCCATTCGGCACGATCAAGGCGTGGTGGGCGCAACCCATTTCCTGACACGAACCATCGAACGTGTGAGCACGGAGATGAGCTTGCACGTGCTCGCGTACAACATGAAGCGGGTGATCAAGCTACTCGGTTCAGAAACGCCTATGAAGGCGATGCGGGCGTGATGCCCGCATGGGGTTGTTGAGCCTGCGCAATATGTGCGGTTGTGATTTGACGTTTGTGTTCCCGCACCTCATCAGTCGCGACCTGCGCTGAGACAGGTTTCGTCGATTCCCTGTGGCCAGGCGTTTTGACACGCTCTGGGCCACCAGCTGCCGGTCGCAGTTACATTTCACTTGAATGCCATCAGGTGTCGGATATGTTGGATTCATGGCGAGACAGGAGACCCTTCCTCTCCAGAAGGGCATCCCGGCCACATTTCAATGAGGGGCGCAACATGAGCGTACAACTAAACCATGCTATCGTCTGGTGTAGCGATAAGCAGAAATCGACAAGGTTTCTCGTGGACATTCTGGGGCTGTCGAGTCCCATCGAGTTCGGGCAGATGCTGGTCGTTCAGCTCGAAAATGACGTGTCGCTCGACTTCTTCGAAAGCGACAGCGCGATTTCCATGCAGCATTACGCGTTTCTGATCAGTGAGGACGAATTCGACCGGGTCTTCGCCCGTATTCGTGAGAGAGGGCTTCAGTACTGGGCCGATCCTGGCAAACAGCGTGCCGGCGAAACCTATCTGCACAACGGTGGCCGGGGAATGTATTTCGACGATCCTGACGGTCATTTTCTTGAGGTCATGACCCGCCCCTATAAAATTGGCGCCTAGAGGATTGACGTTCAACGGGGGGCGGCGTTCGCGCTTCGTGACGGGCGTGTTGGCTTTAGCGGGCCGCAGCCCGAGCTCAAACGTTAATTGGCTGCTTTGCGCCGAATGATGGGGCCGTTCCGGATCCTCGTGCCGCCGTTAGCCGACACACAGAGGCAGGGCCAATTGCTGACGTTGAGAAGACTCGAGGATTTTGCACGGCTTCCCCGGCTTACTACGACGGGTACGGGCGTCGCGTTCAGGTAGATTTCTCATGTCGATATGGGCAAGAACCGGCCAGCAAGCGTCATTCGCCCGTCGGTCCACTCGGACGTTCAGACGTCGGCTCACCCGGTGGATTCAACCGGTCGATCGCGTAGCTTTGGAAGCAGTCATGGCGTGGGCAGCAGCACAAGCGCAGCACCATCCAAAATCTCCCCTCATTGTCCCAAACTGTGCGGACATGGGACCTATGTCGGCGCGAATGACGTCAGCGCCTTCTGCCGGTGAGGGAATTGCTTGGGGCAACGGGAACGCAGAGGATGCCTAAGATGCTCCCGCCTCTTCCGTTTCCCCGCGCTTTGAACGGGCGCGCCACTGCGCTGGCGTCATGCCTACCTGCCGTTTGAAAACTCGCTGAAACGCGGCTTCCGATTGGTATCCCACCGCTTCGCCAATCTCGGCGACAGACAACCGTGTTTGCGCCAGCTTGCGTCGTAAGCGATCCACCAAACCCAGACTGTTCAGGGCGTCATTTCGCTGGCTAAATCCTGGCGATGGAGATTCCACGGCAACAACGCATCGACGGCCTCAACGGACTGGGCCGCCGGCAATTCGCGCAGCACCCGGCGCAGCCAGGTGTACGGCTCGAGGCCGTTGGCGCGTGCCGTTTCGACGAGCGAGTAGATCACCGCACTCGCGTGTGCGCCCGCGGGTGTATCGCAGAACATCCAGCGGCGCCTGCCCACGGCAAAGGGACGAATGCTGTTTTCGCAGCGGTTATTATCGATGGGCAAATCGCCGCGCTCGGTGTAGCGCACCAGCCGCGACCAGTACTTGTGCAGATACGCCAGTGCCTCGCCCAGCGCCGTCTTCGGCGGGACCGTGGGCAGCGTGGTGTCCAGCCACGCCTTGAGTTCAGCCAGGATTGGCACGCTGCGCGTTTGACGCGCGACGAGCCGCGCGTCGTCCTTCGCCTCCTTGTATTCGCGCTCGATACCGTACAGCCGGCCGATCAGCTCGATCGCCTCATCGGCCCGGCCGCGCTTGCCCTTGGGCTGCACGCGCGTCGCCTCGACAAAGCGCCTTCGCGCGTGAGCCATACAGGCCAGGTGCTCGATGCCTTCGGTCTTGGCCACCGCGTTATAGCCGTCGTAGCCGTCGGTCATCAGATAGCCCTGGTAGCCTTCGAGCAGCCGCACCGGTACCGCGCCGCCACGGCCCGGGTCGTAGTCGAACACCACGACCGGTCGTTCAGGCGGGCCACCGGTCTGCACCCACATGTAACTTTGCGAGGTAGGCGACCTGTCGCGTTCCTTGAGCACCTGCACCACGGTCTCATCCATGTGCAGGACCGAACCGTTGAACAGTTCGTCGCGCATCAGGTTATGCAGCGGCTGCAGCACACCGGCCGCGCCGATCACCCAGCGCGCCAGGGTCTGACGCGGCACCGCGACGCCGGCGCGCTCGAGCACGTATTCGAAGCGTGCAAGCGACAGACCGTCAGCGAACTTGACCGTGAGCAGCATCGCCAGCAGATCGGGGCTCGCGTTGCTCCTGGGCAGCGGCTGCGCGGGCAACGCCGCGACCATCGGCGCGTGCTCGCTGCCCGGGCAGCCGTAGCGCTTGCGGATATGGCGCAGCACACGCACCTGCATCGGCACAATGTCGAGCTGTTCGCTGATGTCCTCGCCGATCTCGACCATCGGTGTGCCACATGGGCACAGGCGCTGATCTTCGGGCACGTCATGCACGATGTCCACGCGCGGCAACCCGGACGGCAGCGGCGCGCGCTTGCCTCGCGCGGGCTTGCCCGCGGCCTTCTTCCCGACATCGGCCGCAGCGTCACCCTGCGATGGAAGGGGTACCTGGTCCTGCTCGGGTGTGCTCGCGGCGGCCAGCACCTCCGCTTCGTCGAACAGGTGCGCCTGGCCCGAGGACTGTTCCGTGCTCGCGCCGAAGTGCCGCTGGCGCAGCAGCACGAACTGCTCGTACAGGTGGTCGATGTGGCGCATCGCGTGTTCGTGGGCCTGCACGACCGCCTGCTGAACGCTCTGATCGATCGCTTGCTGATGCGCCGCCTGCTGGGCATGCAGCAACGCCTTCAACGCCTCCACATCGTCAGGCAACTGCGCAGGCAGCGGCGGCAGCGGCGTCGCCTTGACTTCAGGTAACGCAAGCTTGTGTCGGATCGAAGGTGTCTTCCTGGCAGCAGGCATGCCACCATGTTAACACCATAATCGATTAGGATACCGATTTAAAATGCAATGTTTTATGCGGCCCGTTGTTCCACAGATCGAACCCTTCCAGCAACCACTGCAGCTCCTGCATCGTCACAACTTGCGTCGGCTCGCTGCCCTCGCGTGGCCAGGCGAACTTCTCCTTCTCCGCGCGCTTGTACCACAGACAGAACCCGTTGCGATGCCAGTACAGCGCCTTGAGCTTGTCCTTCTGGCGGTTGATGAACACGTACAGGGCGCTGCCGAACGGACTCAGCTCCAGCTCCTGCTCGACCAGTGCGCTCAGGCCATCGATCGACTTGCGAAAGTCCACAGGATGACGACACAGGTACACTTGCGTAAGCGTGCAGCCCGGATGCATCAGCGGGCCCCCTGCATGGCGCGCCCGAGCGCGGCCAGCCACTCAGGGGCGGGTAGCGCCGGTAACTCCACGCGTACGCCCGGACCGAGCACCAGCGTGCAACCGCCGGGCTGCTGCGCGGGAACTCGCTCACTGACTGTCAACGCCACGAACGTGCTGCTTCGCTCTGGTGAGCCGGATGTCTGCGCCGCCGCCGTTTTTATCTTCTGCCGCCAGTAATACAGGCTGTGCAACGCCAGGCCGTGGCGCTTCGCATACTCCGCCGTCGGCACCGACTCCTGCTCCATCGCCGCTACGTGGGGTGCCCAGAATTCCAGTCCCGCTTGCATGTTCGCTCCGTGTCAGAAATCACAGGACGAAGCATCCGGCTGCGCCGGCTATGCCGCAAGGTTGGGTTTGATGGATCGCTTACCTTGCGTCCAGCGAGCGCCATGCGAATTTCCGTGAGCACGTCGCTTGCTGAGCGGCCGATCGCTTCGTCGAAATGGCGTGCGAACGTGGCACGCGACATGTGGCAGAGCTCAGCCAGCTTCGGAAGCGTCCAGGGCTTGCCGGCTTCGTCGAACATGGCCGCGAGAGCCGGTTGCAGCCGCTGACGCTGCGCAAGCGCGAGCAAGCCGCGCGGCGCTTCGTCGGAATCGGAGGCGCAGCGCAGGGTCAGCGCAAACAGGGCGCCCGAAAGCTGATTCACGACTGCCTCGCTGCCCGGGCGCTGCTCGAACGCCTCCTCGCGCATCAACTCGATGACTCGCGCAAGCCGGCTTGCTGCAAACGCGGCGTCGCGCGTCTGTCCGTCGCCCGCGCTCACGCTGCTCACAAGCAAACGTCCCGGCAGATGGTCGCGCATTAGCTGTTGCGGCACGGCCGGCAGCACGAAGCGCCCGCACAACACGTCGGCGCCCTGACGTGTGCTGCCGTTCGTGGCAATCGTCAATCCGTCCTTGTGCTGCTCGCGCACCGCACGGGGTGGATTGCCGCTGCCGTCGCGCAACGTATGAGCGCTGCCGGAGGGAAACAGCACGATATCGCCGGCTTGCATGCGAAGCGCCGGTTCGCTTTTCCCGCCGGTGGCAGCTTCGATGACAGCCTCACCGCGCAACAGCACGTGATAGGGGAATTCCCACTCGTTCGACTCTGGATGCTCGATCCGCCACGGCGAGCCGAAGTGGCACCGGACATCCAGCCGTCCGGTGACCGGCATCAGCGAGAGCAGTCGGTCCAGAAGTTCCATGTGAGACGTTTGAGCATGAAGTTGCGAAAGTATGGCATTAAAGAACTCGCTATGCATCCCTACACTGACTCGCATGCCATACGACATGGCTAACCCGATCAACCCCGAAGGAAGGAGGCAATCATGTCCCGTTTGACCACCATTCGCCCCGAAGACGCGACCGGCGCGGCCGCCGAAGTGTTCGCGAAGATCAAGAAGGCCGTCGGCAAGGTACCCAATGCGTATGCGACCGTCGGCACGCACAGCCCGGAAGCGCTCAGCGCGGCGCTCGCGTTCGACGCAGCGGTTGGTGCCAGCACGCTCGGCAAGGCGGACATCGAAGTCATCAAGCTGGCCGTCAGCGAACACGTGGGCTGTGACTACTGTGTCGCCGCGCACACGTTGATGGGCAAGCTCGCCGGCCTGTCGAGCGACGGCATGAAGCAGGTGCGTGCCGGCCTTGCAACCGGCGACGCGAAGCGCGACGCGCTCGTGACCTACGTGCGCACGCTGGTCGGTGCGCGCGGCACGGTGCCCGCGGCGGCCGTCGATGCGGTGCGCGCAGCCGGTTATACCGAACGCCAGCTCATCGAAATCAACCTCGCCATCGCGTCGATTACGTTCACGAATCTCGTCAATCGCGTGAACGACACGACGCTCGATTTCCCGGCAGTCGAGTAACCCGCAGCTCGCAGCACCCAGCCATCGACAGGAGAGATTCCCATGCGCACCATTCGTACAGACGTCGCCGTCATCGGCGCAGGTACGGCCGGGCTTTCGGCCTACCGCAGCGCGAAAGCCGAAGGCCGCACGGCCGTAATCATCGAAGGCGGTGAATACGGCACGACGTGTGCGCGAGTGGGGTGCATGCCGTCGAAGCTGCTGATCGCGGCGGCGGAAGCCGCGCATGCCGCGAGTCATGCGGACCCGTTTGGCGTGCGGGTCGAGGGCGTGCGGGTAGACGGCAAGGCGGTAATGGAGCGCGTGCGCGGCGAGCGCGACCGCTTCGTCGGCTTCGTCGTGGATGGCGTCTACGCGTTGCCAGAAGCGGACCGGCTGGTTGGTCACGCACACTTTATCGACGACCGGGTGCTGCAAGTCGGCGGCGATACGCTCGTGCATGCGGCGAGCGTGGTGATCGCGACCGGTTCGACCCCCGTGGTGCCCGAGATTCTCGCTGGCGTGGGCGAGCGCGTCATCGTGAACGACGACGTGTTCGCCTGGCAGACGCTGCCGCGCAGCGTGGCGGTGATTGGCCCGGGCGTGATCGGGCTGGAGCTCGGCCAGGCGCTGGCGCGCCTTGGGGTGGAGGTGAGCGTGTTTGGCGCACGCGGTGGCGTGGGCCCGCTGACGGACCCGGTGATCGTGGAGCAAGCGCGTTCGACGTTTGCCGAAGCGTTCCACTTCGAGCCGCAGGGTACGCTCGAGGCCGCGACCGCAGTCGAGGACGGCGTGCGGATCCGCTATGCGCGCGCCGACGGAACCTATGTCGATCGCACCTATGAATACGTCCTCGCAGCGGCTGGGCGACGCGCAAACGTTGCGCATCTGGGCCTTGAAAACACTTCTCTCGAACTGGACGGGCACGGCGTGCCGCGCTTCGATCGCGACACGCTGCAGGCGGGCGCACATCCGGTCTTCATTGCGGGCGACGCGAATGGAATCCTGCCGCTGCTGCACGAAGCCGCCGACGAAGGGCGCGCCGCCGGCCGCAACGCTGCGCGCTATCCCGATGTCGTGCCGCTGGTGAGGCGCGCGCCGCTCGCCATCGTTTTCTCGGACCCTCAAATCGCCATGGTTGGGGCACGGCATCGCGATCTCGCACCGGATAGCTTCGTCGCCGGCGAAGTGAGCTTCGACGATCAGGGACGCAGCCGCGTCATGCTGAAGAACCGCGGACGCGCACGGGTGTACATCGATCGCGCGACGCGGCGCTTCGTCGGCGCGGAATGGTTCGGGCCGGCCGCGGAACATATCGGTCATCTGCTGGCGTGGAGCTTGCAAATGCAGGCCACACTCGACGATATGCTCGGGATGCCGCTCTATCACCCCGTCGTCGAGGAAGGGTTGCGCACGGCGTTGCGAGACGCGGCAACACGGCTGCAAGCCGGCGCCTGAGCGGTGTTTGCCTGCGAGGGACGCGCTGCTGCCATTCGCGGCAGACTGCCCGATTGTGTCGCAGGCGAGAATAATGATTTCAGGAACCGGGTCGGGCCGTTGGGCCGCGAAGGGAAGAAGTACGCTTCGGGCGAACGGTCTCCCATTTTTGCCGCGTGGGTTCGAAGGCGCTGCACCAACGGCAACGCTGGAGGCACCACGGAGAAGCTAACCGACGGGCAGCAACGGGTCGTCTACGGAAGTTCGACATGAGACCGGGTCCGGCCACAAACCGCCATTCACATGCGTCGTCGACCGGACGTTCAAGCGTCGGCACCGCCCCCGTAACCGGCCACCCAATCGTAAAAGACGATCTCGTTCATCGGCTGAACCGACGTTCAGCTGTCGCCGTTCATGAGGCGGCTTCAGGTTGCTTTTCTGCCATTCGGACCTCCGCGACTGCGAACGTCGGGTTTCGCTGCCTGCGGATACGGACTCCCGACCCTTCTTCGCCATTCGCCGGTTCGTTCGGCCAACGGCGGCTTTCGAGGTACAAGGGTCATCGTCCTCTCTCGACGTACCACAGTGCAGGGGGCGTGTGAGGGTTGCCAATATTGGAGCTTTATCTTGAATCGCACCCGATACCGCTCATTGCCCAATGCGGGTTAGTCAGGAATTGATCATCAGAAACGCTTTGCGATATTTGCGGTGTGTATATGTAAAGGCGTACAGTGCCAATATTAATCCCACTCGACCATCGCGCCAATTTCCACGACGGATATACCATTTTCCGAATGCCCCGACTGGACTGATCCACTGCTTCAGCCAAAGTATGCCAATCCACTTCCCTCTGTCGAGTAAATCGGCTGCGGCCAGGTCGGTGTATAGATCAAGCTTACGCATCAGCTCGGAGTTAGTCTCAAAGGTATGGTGGACCAATGGGGATTCGATGCGCCCAACACTTTCATAGCCGATAGGAGTTTCGTGAACGCTGTGTTCCGTAAAATCAGTTTTATCACGGTGATATATGCGAATGGGGTAGTCAGGACAACCAGCGGGCATGAGAGCGTGGACGACCCTGCCCCTTACTAGCCAGTCGCGGCGAACAGCATAGGCATCGTGCGAAAACCCCGCTACTTTTAGCGCCATTACTTCATCAATCAATGCGTCGCTGGCGATCTCATCGCTATCAAAAAACATCACAGTCTGATGTAAGCATACGCTGTTGGCAAAAAGTCGCTGTGCGCGAAAATTGTCAAAGGTGCGGTGCACTATTCTGGCACCGTGTCTGGCAGTGATTGCTAACGTTGCGTCGTTGCTGCCGCTATCTACAACCAGCAGATCATCCGCCACGCGCTTCGCGGCCGCCAGAACCTTGTCTAAGTGCCGCTCACTATTGTAAGTGAGGACATATACCGAGAGAGGTGTCAATCTTTTACCAACCTAAGCTCACTAGCTATAAAACCGCAACTCCTCATACGAGCGCGAGATTCGTCTGTCGAGTGATCCTTTTCGACGGATTTCCCGATTCCCCGGGCGACCATGGCTATCCACTACTATTCCAGTGCCATTCTTGTGACTTAGGACGCAATGTGCAAAGTCCGTAGCAAAGAACGACGGGAGCGCTGGCTTTCATGAATCCAGCTATTCGGTAACAATCAAATCGTCTGCGGCAAGAAGGCCCGGCGACACTGGCGCCTTTTACGTGTGGCATGAACGGTTGTGCAGTCAAGGAGGACCGTTGAGACCGTGCGGTCATTATTGGATCGGGCAGATGGCGGCACGCTTGCCGGTTGATTACAGATTCGTCATTGACCGGTAACGACCAGACCTTTGGCAGCCCTGGTCGAACGGGCCCACTGGGTCGCGAGCGATTCCCTCAATGGCACTTGGTCCGTGAAGTGTCCGGCGTCGTACGCGTCGACACAACTTCGCGCGTACTCAGGGCTAAGCTGACTACGGATAAAACGGGCGCTCAGATACAAGTGTGCGTCGGCGCACGGCCTTTGCAATGGCTAGAACTGTTTAAGAAGTCCTGGTCGAATCGTTCTTTCTTTGATGCAGATATTGGCGCACAACAAAGTCTGCGCCAAGTTGATCTTGAGGCCTTAAGCACATCAAAGTCGGCTCCGACAAAGCATCGCCCGGCTGCCGCTGCTGACAATTTGGAGTATGTAATTAAAAACGGTTCGACGTTTGGGAGGCTTGTCACGTGGGCAAAGTGTCGAATTTCACCACTGAACTGGTGGAATGGCAGTTGGAAAAAGCGGGGAAACGCGTAAGCGTATATCCTGGTGTCGGGTGGCAAGAGATAGTAAGGATCGGAAAGTAATGCTGGCCTCGTCGACCGGGAAAATCTTCCTGAAGCTGATCGGCACGCAAGACACTAGAAGAGGTGATTTCGCTGTCGGCATGTCGTGCACGCTTCGAGCGTCGAACGCGCCATGCTTTATCCGTTCTGGCAAGTCAAACGTTGATTACCTAGCGCCTCTGGCGTGGCGCGATTGGCGCATGGCGCATGGCGTCGCGGCGGATGCCAAGGTTGCACCACTTTTTACGGCGCGAATGTAGGTATGTCCGAGGACCGCGCCGTTCGTTTGCCCACTGCGCGGACTTTAACCTGTCGGAAGTCCAATCTCGGTGACTTCCGGGATCGAATTAACCGGGCTTGAGATGTACATGACTCTGCCGAGGCGCCACCGGGATTGTCTTTGCGGCGGACCCGAAGCGGATCGGGAGGGGACGAATTTTTCGTCCATGAATGGGGATGATCGCGGTTCGCGCAGCGATCTCTCGTGTGCGTGTGTCTTGCGGCCACTGACTTGCTCAGTGGCTTTTCCGCCCGATCAGGTCGCCTTGTATCTGCTCAAGAAACGGCTCCACGCCTTGCGCCTCGATGGCCTCGTCGATAGCCGGAGCGCTGTTGTTCTTTCTGGCCAGCGCATATGCCTCGCGCAGCGTGTCCATCTTGCATACCTTGCGACAGAACCGGAAATATGCAGTTTCCGACGATCGCAGACGCGCGCTTTGTCTACAAAGCACCAATCGAGCCGAAGGATGTCGATTCGATCGTCGATTATCTATCGGTATCAGAGGCGCGAATTAGACCGGAGATCGTTGGGTTGGTCTCCTCGTGGAGTATCGGCCGAGGTCGCACACTCGGTGCGCAGGACAAACTGAAAGACGGCGCCATGCGGCTTGTTTGGGGACACCCACATGCGGCCGTTATGTGCCTCGATAATTGAGCGGCAAATCGCCAGGCCCATTCCCATACCTTCAGATTTCGTGGTGAAGAGCGGGTCGAATATCCGGTCGATGTCATGCGGGCCGACGCCTGTTCCGGTGTCCGTTACCGATACTATTACCCCGCGTTCGTCGTGGACGTCGGATTTCACGCGTAGGACCCGCGGCTCATCCATGTCCGCCATCGAATCGATGGCATTTGCGATCAGGTTTAGAAGCACTTGCTGTAGCTGGATTTGATCCCCTGTTACCTTCGGTAGCCGTTCAGCCAGTTCTGTCTGGACCATTACCCGGTGCTTCTGCAGGTCGGCGCGCACCAAGGCAACGGTTTCCCCGACGAGACCGTTGACGTCAAACGCGGTTCTGTTCAGTTCACCCGTCCTGAACATGGTCCGAACTCTTTGGATCACCGCTGCCGCGCGATGGCCGTTAGCGACGATCTGCCCGAGTGCCGCCTTCGTTTCGTCGAGATCGGGCGTCGCGCGATTAAGCCAGCGCAAGCCCGCATCGGCATTTGTGACCATCGCCGACAATGGCTGCTTGACCTCGTGAGCAATCGTGGCCGCGACTGCCTCCCCGGTCACCAGCCGTGCCTCGCGCTCGCGGCGTTGTGCGAAGACCGCGCGCAGCAGCTGCGCGTAAAGCGTCGTTATCTCGTACAGCAGGACAAACAGGACGAGACTGCCGGACAGGAACCCGCAGACCCGGCCAGCATACCAGCCGACCGTGTAGCGGGCCGGAACCGGGAAAGAGATCAGACAGATCTCTAGCACGTACGCGCACATGACCACCATCAGCCACAAATAGAGCACTGATCGCCGCCAGACCCAGAGCACGATGAGCGCAACGACGCTCATCAGCGCTGCGGCCCCGGCCGCATAAAACCAGAGCGTGGAAAGATGCACCGTATCGACCAGCAGGCGGGGCAGCAGCGCATTTCCCACTGTGACTATCAATGTCGCTGCACACACGATCGCCGCGGTCATGGCAACGCTCGACAGGATAGCCGCACCCGTGGAGCCCCGCCACAACCGCTTGGCCGGATCGGCATCCTTCAAAAGGGCATAGGCGATGACGAACATCGGGAAGCCCGCGTGCCACAGGATGTAGAGCCAAGCCGTGCTCTGTGGGCCGGCGTCAAGGAGCCCGTCTGGCGCGAAGATGCCGGGAAACGTCAGCGTCCACGGGATCAAGACGAGCCCTGTGAAGAGATATCCACTTGCGATCACGAGGAGTGCACGCGAACGAAGGATGGAGAACTGCGCAAACAGCAGGACGGCGGTGATCGAATCGTTCACGAACATCGCCGTGGCATACATCGGAACGAAGGCATCGATCCGCTGCAGATGGAGGCCCGAGAACCGCCCGGCTATGGCGAAAAAGGCGACCAGCAAGGCGAGCACGACGGCAAGGGCAAGCCGTGTCTGCGCCCGGCCTGGCGTCAAGCTCGAGAGGATGAAATGCTGATCCTCCGGGACAAGGGCGGCTGTTTCAACCATCGGAGCGACTCCTTGCGGTGGCTGGGACGGCGGCACGCAGCTCACACCGCTTCGCCGCCAAGCTCATCCCGCGCTGCCTTGGCTCGCCGCCATTTCTTCGAAGATCGCTGTTCGCAGGATTCCTGCGGCAGCGGAGGGGGTCGCGCCAGTGACCGACTTCAGAACACTTTTCTCGGGCCATCGTTCCGGCTCCCGGGGCCTCGACCGGTCAGGTGACGTGACCCCCAATGTATCTCGTATGCGGGCACTTGTGCTCATCTACCCAGAGGCCGCTCATGAGTGACCGTTCAAGACAGTCTGCTACTTATCCGGGTGTCCAGGATGGGTCGGTTTCCGTTGTCTATAGCTGCCACGATGCAGTCAACTCAACTTGTATGAATGACGTTTGGAAAAGATCCGAACCTGGATTGTCATAAAAGAGGAGCTTCCATGGTCGTCTGAGAACTTCAGGAGAGCCTGACCTTTAGCGAGAGAGGCAGCCAGCTCTGGGTGGAAAAGTAAGAGGAGTGTCCGGGATTCGTCGAAGCGGGCACGTGCCATATTTCGGTGCCACGAGCCGATAGGGCCGACCAGCTTTCACGGCTCTGCTGGTCGATCCCTCTTTTGTGAAGCGCGTCGCGATACGATCTGGCGTAGAGTGCAGCGGCGCCGCCGCCGGTCTGGGCCGCCCGCTCCCGCAACTGCAGAGCGATTGATCTACTGGCTTCTGCGGGATGCCAATTGATTAGGGGTTGCCAAGGCGCGATTCGGCAATCCGCTTCAGATCATTGGGAATTGAAGCAGATTCAGCCAACTGCTCAAGCAAATCCCTGGCTCTCTTTTCGTCTTTGGGCCCACCATCGCCAAGCGTCAAACTCGTCGCCAGGTTCAGTATCGACCGGGGCAGCCCTCGCGAGGCCAAAGCCTCGAGGAGATGACGAGCCACTTCGGGTTCCCGGTTTCGGTTGCCGCTTAGCAACTCATCAGCAATCGATTCTACAAGCCTCAGCGAGCTTTCGTTTTCCGTTCTGTGAATGCCAGCCATGAGCGCTTGTTCGAATTGGCCAACGGGATGGTGCGCGGCGTGAGCCAACGTGCTAAGCGCTTCTTGAAAACTCTGATCTTCTTTTGAGCCGGCAAACGGTGTTGGTGTCGGGTCCCGGCCCTCTTCGTGCGCATGCGCGGCCGATGGTTGCCACCATCGAACAAAGTCGTCCGCGGATTCACCGTGAAGATCAACTGACGATGCGAGCAATTGCGACGCCTGATATACGCGTCGCTCGGTTAGTGTCGCGCTGTCACACACCTCGTCGAGCGCGGAAGCTACTTTGCTGCCCAACTCGTTGTGGAGGTCGGTCCAGTCTCTATAGCCGAAGACTTCGGAGGTCACCTGTCGCGCCTGGGATTCCTTCAGAGAAAGGCGGTATTTAAGCCGATTGGCGGCCCGCGTCGGGATAGACGCGTTCTGGAAGTAGATACGCATGGCTTCGGTCCGAGTTTGCGTGCCGACGAGCGTCCACAGCCGGCACGGAATCGAAATGAACTGTGAGGCGGCGCAGGGGGCGTGACGCCCCGTAGCAAAAAATACCGTCGGTTTCTCATGCAGTCAATCCCATTCCAGGAAATGGTATTTCGCGCGATAACGCACAATCCAAGCGCCGGGCGGTCTTCAGGATAGAGTCTGGCACCCTTGGAACCGCGATTGTCCACGTACCTTATAGTCCAGAAAGAGTCCATCCCGGTCGCTCAACGGTCGCCGGTGATTGCGACCTGATGGCAGCCTCTGATTGACCGTTCAGTGATGAGCAGTGGCGATTTGTCCCATAGGGGAGGCTGATTGAGACGGCAGCACTCAGTGACCGGTTTGCATAAACGACCGTTGTGGGTGTGCGCCGTAAAAAGGTGACACTTTGCAGTGGGTGCAAGCCCCGCCCAGCAACTGCTCCAGCCGGAAGCAACCGGAGCAGCTATGGAGAAGTGGCGGCGCGCGCGGCTACCGCTCGGACGAGGCTGAGTGGCGATAGCATCCAGACAACAGAGCGACGAGCTTGTCCCGGTCGCCGCCGCAAGCATGCGTGAGCGCATGTGTCGGACCGTGGATGAACTTGTTGGTGAGCGCCTGCGACAGTGCTTCGAGTACCGCGGCAGGGTCGTCGCCGCGAGCGAGCATTTTCTGCGCGCGCTCGAGTTCGACGCGCCGCAGCGCGTCGGCCTGCGTGTGCATATGTCGGATCACCGGCACCACGCTGCGCTGGTCGAGCCACTGCATAAACCCTTGAACGCGTGTCTCGATGATCGCTTCGGCTTGGGCAACTGCGGCCTGACGCATTGCGGTGCCGTCGCGCACGATTGTGCTGAGATCATCGACCGTGTAAAGGAAGACGTCTTGGAGCCGCCCGGCTTCCTGTTCGATGTCGCGCGGCACGGCGAGGTCGAGCATGAACATCGGCCGGTGCTTGCGCGTCTTGATTGCGCGCTCGACCGCTCCGAGGCCGATGATCGGCAACGCGGACGCGGTACACGACACCACGATGTCGAACTCATGCAGCCGCTCGGGCAGGTCCGCAAGTGGAATCGCCTGACCGTTGAAGCGTTTGGCGAGTTTGCTGCCGCGCTCGGGGGTGCGGTTCGCCACTACCAGAGCGCGCGGCGCCTGCGCCGAAAAATGGGCGGCGCACAGTTCGATCATCTCGCCCGCGCCGATGAACAATACGCGTTGGCTAGAGATCTTATCGAAGATCCGCTGCGCCAGCCGCACCGCTGCTGCGGCCATCGATACCGAATGCGCGCCGACGTCGGTCTGACCGCGCACTTCCTTTGCGGCCGAGAAGGTACGCTGGAACATCTGATTCAGATACGTCCCCATCGCGCCGACTTCGGACGCGGTGCGCACGGCCTCTTTCATCTGACCGAGAATCTGCGTTTCACCGAGCGCCATCGAGTCGAGGCCCGACGCGACGCGCATCGCGTGGCGCACCGCTTCCGTTTGTGGCAGCGCGTAGACATGCGGCGCCAGTTCGTCAGCCTCAATGCCGTGATATGCGGAGAGCCACGCAATCGCGTGCTCAGGCGCGGCGTGGTCATCTGTCGCGCAGTAGATTTCGGTGCGGTTGCAGGTCGACAGGATCGCCGCTTCAGACAGCGCGTCGCCGCTGAACGCGAGCTTGCCCATCGCCGGCGCGGTATGCACCGTACCACCGCGCGGATTATTGTGCCTCCGCCACGCGGCTTTCAGCGTCCGCAGGGCGGGCCGGATCTGTTCGAGCGGGAACGCCACTCGTTCGCGCAAGGCGACCGGCGCGGTGTGGTGATTAATTCCGATCGAGAGCAGTTGCATATTAGGACGATGGGTTGGCAGAAAGGCTTGTCAGCAATACTATTGTTTGCGACACATGGCTGCAAATGGGTTGTCTTTATAGCTCTGATAGTGGCGGTGAGTCCTTTGCGGTAAATCGAAGTCCGTAGCAGATGCCGCTTTATGGCGAAACGACGGACATCTGGCTTGAGCGGGCCTTTACTGGAAGCCTTTTGGTCCAGTTGAAGGAAGCAGGTCACCGGAGCCGTGCGACGCGTGGTACGAACGATCTGGCAATCGACGGTCATTTTCCTGGGTGCGTCAATTGCACGTTGTTGGCCGACGGAGACAAGCCGTCGATGCCGGCCGTAATCTCGTTGCCGCCACCGCTCTACGTCTGGAACCGCCTGCCGCCCTTGATGAGGCGGCGTAACGCATCAAGGTGGCAATGGTCTCTTTCCTGGGGGAGTAGGTTTCGGCCTGCTGCCTTCCCTATCTCTTCCAGAGTTTCTCTTAATTGGAAATGCGCTGGCGAGCATGGTATTTCTCTCGTCGTGGAGGTGATTGATAGCGAATCGGCCGCAAAGATTCTCCGTACCAGGTTGGTGGAACGAATTTGACGTTACCCGCCGACCCGACCGGACACTTCTAGGCGATGAGACAAGATTTCTTGCTCCAGCTTGAGTCTATCCGGCAACTTTTCCCTCGGAGAAAATCATGACTTGCACAAAGTCTTCTATGTCCATCAAATTGGCAACGCACACCGACCTTGGTCCCGATGCGAAGGAAGAGATCGCGAGGAGTCTTAACGCACTGCTCGCTGACGCGTTCGCGCTCTATATCAAAACCAAGAACTTTCACTGGCACGTGAGCGGACCTCATTTTCGGGACTACCACCTTCTCCTTGACGATCAGGCAGTGGCGATTTTTGCAATCATCGATCCCATCGCTGAACGCGTGCGAAAGCTCGGCAAGACTACGCTGCGATCAGTTGGACAAATTGCCGAACAAAGTCGCATCGAAGACAACAATGTGGAATTCGTTGCACCAGAGAATATGTTGAGCGAGCTGCGTAAAGACAACGAATCGTTCGTCGGATTCTTGAGGGAAGTGCACAAGGTCTGCGACAAGAAAGAGGACGTGGCCACGGCGAGTTTGATTGAAGACTGGATAGACCAGGCGGAAGAACGGATCTGGTTCCTTTTGGAAGCCGGAAGGTCTTGATCTTCCTGCACGTTTGTCCGCACTGCGGTTGGTCGAAACTGCTGGGCGGGTCAGATGCCAAAACGGGCGCGACTTTCTCGGACATTGCCTGGCTGCATCGGGTGCAGGTGGCAGGAGGTTCAAATCCTCTCGCCCCGACCAAAGAAATCAAGGCCCTACAAGCATCGCTTGTGAGGCCTTTCTCTTTTCCCGGCCGATTATGGTTTTGGGCTGCCTCATCAACGTCGCGCAATGCCGCGCGACGCAAGCGACCATCGTTGATGGAAAGCTTCGCCTCGATGACTTTTTTTGATCATTGATTAGTTACCGAAACTAAAACGAGCGGTGGCTTCTCGCGGCGCAGGTACTCGCACCGCCCCAACATTCATCCATACGTTCGACAGCCATTGGTCCGAGTGCCGCCCCTTGCCAAAGCAACTAAGCCCGCCAATAATTGTTCGCCGCCGCAATGGTCGCGAATTCGATCGCGACGACGTGGCCGGCCTGGATCAGCATGGCGGCGTCGTTGGCATAGACGTCCCGCAACTTGCTACGGATGCTGTCATCGGGCTGGGTTGCCTTGATGACAAGGCGCGCCATTTTGATCGCAAGCTGACGCCCTTCTTCCGGCGTTGCGGTGATCAACGTATTGTCGGGAACCAGGGTCGTGCTCATTGCATGTTTCTCCACAGGTTGGAGTGCCGATTGAGCCCCGCCTCTGCGTGGAAGGGCGGGTGGGGATCTCTGTTTTTCAAAAGCGCTTGAGTGACGGCGCGAGCGCCGCGCACTACTGTCTCATTGGTTCATGACGTTGGTCAATAGCCGCGCTGCATCGAGCGATAGCTCACGACGGACACGGCGGAACGTTGCCGAAATGCGAACCCGCTCGCTTTGCTTCAAAGCCGTGGCGAGCGCTGCCGCGCTTGTTTCTCGCAGCAGAGCAGTTTCTACGTATCGGACGAGATACAGTCAGGCGCCGCCATCGCACCGCAGCGGTCGTCCATGACATCAATGGAATTACGCTCATGTCGAGCGGTCATGGATTGCGAAAGTCGAGCAAGTCGATCTATTTTTCTTATCGCCCGGCGATGCGGAGAAGCTGGCAGCAGAACCCGCTCACGAGCAGGTAGTTGCTCATCCATTGAATCTACCCCTTTTGATTTTTATATATTTTGTAATTGAAAGCCAGGTTTTCGCTACGCCTGTAATTCCATGTTTTGTATAGAAAGCTTCGGATAACTTATTTTGTACGAGTCGTCACCAACGGTCTCGCTCCTTCTTTCCCGCAAGCTTGCCGCCTATATTGGAACGCGCGCACGAGGTCGTTTGCGGTGCGTCCGAAGCGTTCCCATTTCGAGCGGCGGTGACAGTGTCCGCATCAATCGACGACAATGACAGGAGACAAAGATGCCTGTACTTTTCCAAACAGGATGGGCGACACGCGGCATGCTCGCTGTGTCGCGAGCCTTGCGAAATAGGAGGCACCCGCATCTGCCCGCGAGCGGACGATCATTCGCATGACTAATCACAGCCTTCGCAATGACATTTACGATCGGCATGCCATTCAGTGCGAACGCCACCAACTCCAACCCCAACGCAAACGCCAACTCAGCCGGTTTGGCAAACCTCCCCGCAGTCATGCCCGCAATGAACTGCGCAGCCGTGATGAGCATGGACCTCAGTGGCGTGACCGACGGCACAGTCACGATTGCATCCGCGACGATGCTTCCCGCCGGAACGGCCGTGGGGCAAAACACGTTGCCCGCCCCAGTGTGCGACGTGAAGGGAACGATAGGGCCGGGCGCGTCGTTGTTCGAGTTGCAGTTGCCCACGCAAGGTTGGACACAGCGCTATCTGCAGGACGGTTGTGGCGGCCTTTGCGGCAACCTGTCGGTCAATGCGCCGATGGCTTCGACATGCGTGCCCGTAACCAATGGGCAGATCGCGATGGCCGCGACCGACATGGGTCACGAAGGCGGCAACGACGGCTCATGGGCACTCAGTCCGCAGGCCAAGATCGATTTCGCGTATCGCGGCGAGCACGCAACCGCACAGGTAGCCAAGGCGATCATCAACAAGTTCTACGCGCGGCCCGCGAAGTACTCGTACTTCGACGGTTGCTCCGATGGCGGCCGCGAGGCGTTGATGGAAGCACAGCGTTTCCCGGACGACTTCGACGGTATCGCCGCAGGCGCGCCGGCCAATGACCTGATCGTCCAGAACACGTTCCATCACGCGTGGCCCGCGGTGATCAACGCCGATCCGAAGACCGGCAAGTACATTCTGCTCGCGAGCAAGCTGCCGCTGATTCATGCTGCAGCATTGAAGGCGTGCGACAGCCTCGACGGCGTGACCGATGGCGTGATCGACAATCCGCGGGTCTGTCATTTCGACCCATCGACGCTGCTATGTGCGAAAGGCCAGGATGCATCCACATGCCTGTCGCAGGCGGAAGCGGGCGTCGTGCGCGCGATTCGTGACGGCGCGACCGATTCGAACGGCTTGCTTCTCGAGCAGACGATCTCCCGCGAATGGGGCGGCGAACTGAACTGGTCGCTGTTCGTACCGGCGACCGATGCCGGGCCTAGCGGGTCGATCAACTTCGTTCTGCCGTTCCTCGCGTACCTCGACTACTTCAATGGCTCGAAGCCGTCCGCGACTCTGAGCGACCTCAAGTTCACGATCGAGGGTTTCATGAAGACCGTCCCGACGTCGAATTATCTAGCGGCAACCGACCCGGATCTGAGCCCGTTCGCACGTCGTGGCGGCAAGCTGATTCTGTGGCACGGGCTCGAAGACCAGCACATCACGCCGGAGGGCACGATCGGGTACTACGAGCAGATGAGGAACGTGATGGGGAGCGACAAGGTCGAGCAGTTCACCCGGCTCTACCTGTTCCCCGGCGTCGCGCACTGCGGTGGCGGCGAAGGTCCGAACACGTTCGACATCGTGACCTCGGTGATGGCGTGGGCCGAGAGCGGCACGAAGCCGGGCAAGATCGTCGCGTCGATCGTCGGCTCGACCGGCCAGACGACGCGCACACGTCCGGTGTTCCCGTATCCGGCGGTCGCGCGTTACACGGGTTCGGGCAGCACCGACGACGCGACCAACTTCGTTGCCGATACGCCGAAGAGCGAGCCTTACGTCAATCCGCACTGGCTCGGCGAGTGGCTCTACTCGCCAGGTTATGAAGCCTGGTGTCAGGCTCAAGGCTCGCAGCTGAACTGCAAGGGCGGCAACAACTGGAGCGATGCGGGCAAGTAACGCGCGGTTCGTCTGAGCGACTGCGGTTCCTGTTGCACGCGCGCCGATCTCGAAGAGGTCGGCGCAATTTTTTCGGGCGCGCGAAATCTCGACCTTCACCAACCGTTCACCAGATCGCCGGAAGAATATCCACGAACAGTATCTTCACGATCGTCATCGCCGGGAAAATCATCGCGTAGCCGATGTCAGGCTTGTCGGTCGGCGTGAGCTTGTTGGCGAACGCGAGGATCGCCGGATTGCCGCACGCGCCCGTGACGATGCCCGCCACTTCATCGAAAGGCAGCCGGTACACCAGCAGCCCCAGAATCAGAATCGGCACGACCAGCGCAAGCAGCACGAGCGCGCCGAGGCCGAGCATCAGCAGACCGGTTTGCGAGACCGTCGCAGCGAACCGCGGTCCCGACGACATGCCCACTTGCGCGAGGAAAATCGTCAGTCCGAGATTGCGCATCACGAGGTTAGCGGGCAGCGGCATGGTCCAGTGAATGCTGCCGGTGCGGCGCACTTTGCCCAGCACGAGCGCCACGATCAGCACGCCGCACAAACCGAGCGCAAGCTTGCCGATGCCCGGCAGCGGAAGCTGGATCGCGCCGACCAGGAAACCGAGCGCCATGCCGAGGCCAACCGAGATATAGCTGAATTCCGCGGTGCCCTTGATCGAATCGCCGAAGTAGGCGCGCAGTGCCGGAAACGCGGTGCGCTTCGTCAGCAGGCCGACGCGGTCGCCATACTCCAGCACGAATTCGGGGTTCGGCATGATGTCGGCGTCGCCGCGCCGCACGTGCGCGACGATCGACCCTTCGGGCAGTGTCAGCTCGCCGAGCGCGCGGCCCACCACGCTTGCGCGCGAGGCGAACACGCGCAGATAATCCAGGTCGCCGCGATCGCGCAGCATGCGGCCGGGCGCCGTCTCGCCCAGACGCTTGCGGGTTTCGGCAAGCGCCGCGCCGTTCGGACTGACGGCGAGCACGACGTCGTTCTCCGCCAGCACGAGTTCGGGCGAGGCCGTCGCATTGTGATGCGCGCTGCGCACGGCGACTATCTGTACGTCGGAGGGCAGCGCGGTGAGCGCTTCGGCGAGCGTCTTGCCGCAAAAGTCCGGATTGCGTAGCGCGATTTCGAGAAGTTCGAGGCCGGCGTTCGTGGCCGTCGCGATCTTCTGCGGACGGATCAGAAACGCCAGGTAAAGCAGCAGGATCGGACCGGCCACGCCGAATGGATAGGAAACCGAATAGCCGACCGCCGCATCGTCGTTGCCGAGCGTCGCAATCGCCGCCTGCAGCGCGGCGGTGCTGGTGCCGGCGCCGGCAAACAGACCGAGCGCGTAGCCCGGGTTGATTTGCAGAATCTTCTGGATCGCGACACTCATCGCGCCCGCGCACAATACGCCGATCAGTGCGAGGAGGTTTGCGCGCCTGCCGGACGCGCTGGTCAACCCGAGAAAGAACTGGGTGCCGTATTGGACCCCGACGGTGTAGAGGAAGAGCGCGAGTCCGATGGTGCCGACCATCGGCGCGGGCGCGGATTTCGGCGCGAACCAGCCGGCAGCCAGCGCGACGAACAGCACCGCGCCGACGCCGAGCGAGAAACCTTTGACGTTGAATTCACCGATGAAATAGCCGATTGCGATGGTGAGGAACAACGTCATCAACGGCTGATGCTCGAGAAGCGTCTTCAGGAAATCCACGTTTCCTCCGCTAGCGGTTCAGACTTCGGCTCGTGCTGGTCTTTGCGGCTGTGATGCGTGTTCCGGATGCAGTAGAGCGGCGTTTCGCGACGCGGCTCCAGCGTAACAATCTAACAGAATAACGGCTTGGGTTCTTTTCCGCCGGCTGACGGCAGCGGAGGCAGTGGCAGCCGGGCCCGCGCGCCGCGCGAGCGCTCACACGGCGGTCACGCGCTCATCAAGCAGCCCCGAGCGCCACAAACCGCTCCAGATGATGGTCCTCGTCACCTAGCTGATGATCGATCATCACGAGACGCTTCGCATAGTGAGCAAGCGGCAGCTCCCACGTCATGCCGATCCCCCCATGCAACTGGATGCATTCTTCCGCGACCCGCGTGCCGATTCTGCCGATGCTGTATTTCGCCGCCGACAGCGCGCGCTCACGCACGCGGCGCTCGGCGCCGAGCGCCGCGGCCGCGTTGATCACCGCCGAGCGCGCCTGCTCGATTTCGAGCAGCAGATCGGCCATCCGATGCTGCAACGCCTGGAAGCTGCCGATCGGCACGCCGAACTGCTTGCGCGTGCGCAGATAGTCGAGCGTGTGGTCCTTCGCGACATCCATCGCGCCGAGCGCTTCGGCACACAGCGCGAGCACGCCGCAGCCGATCGCGTATTCGAGCGTCGCGAAGCCAACGCCGGCCGCGCCGAGCAACGCGTCGCCGCCGAGCGTCACATTGTCGAACGTGACCTCGGCCGCGCGTCCGCCGTCGATCTTGCGATAGCCGCGCACGCCGACGCCTTTCGCGTCGCGCGGCACGAGAAAGAGCGTGACGCCTTCCTGCGCATCGTCGGCGCCTGCGGTGCGCGCCGACACGAGAAAGTGCGACGCATGTTCGCCGTGCTGGACCACCGCTTTAGCGCCGTTCAGTTGCCACATGTCGCCGCTGCGCTGCGCGCGCGTCGTCACGCGAGACAGTTCATAGTGGGAATCCGGCTCGCCGTGCGCAAGCGCGACGATCCGCGAACCGTCGATCAATGCGCCGAGCGTCGCTCTCTGTGCGTCGTTGCCGCTGAGCGCGATGGCGCGGCCGACGATCAGCGTATCGAGAAACGGCTCGACCACGAGGCCGCGGCCGAGGCTTTCGAACACCACCGCGATATCGAAGCCGCCGCCGCCAAACCCGCCGTCCGCTTCATCGAACAGGGCGCCGATCACGCCAAGTTCCGCGAAGCGGTTCCATAGATCGCTGCTGAACCCTTGGACCGAGCGCGCGATCCGGTCGCGCGTGTCGAAGCGATATTGCTCGGTGACAAATCGGTTGAGTGTATCCGCCAGCATGCGGCGGTCTTCGGTGTGCTGGAAATTCATGACGTGCGCCCCTTACAGTCCGAGGATCATTTTGGAAATGATGTTCTTCTGGATTTCGTTCGAGCCGCCGAAGATCGACAGCTTGCGGTTGTTGAAGTACAGCGAAGCGGCGCTCGCGGCTTCGTCGGGGCCGACCGGCGTGCCTTCGAAACCGTCGTGCAAGGCCTCCTCGACGAACGGCTGCGCATACTGGCCCATCGCGCGGCGCGTGAGCGACGAGATTTCCTGACGGATCTCGGTGCCGCGAATCTTCAACATCGAACTTTCGGCGCCGGGTACGCCGCCGCCCGCCACGGCCGCGATCACGCGCAGGTTGGTGGTCTTCATGTTCTCCAGGTCGATCTCGACGCGCGCCATGCGTGCCGCGAATGCCGGGTCTTGCGCCAAAGGCTTGCCGTTGCGGCGCTGCTTCGCGGCGATGTTGCGCAGACAATTGAAGGCGGCCACCGAAAAGCCAACGCCCGCGATATTCGTGCGCTCATAGGTGAGCAGATACTTGGCGTAGGTCCAGCCTTTGTTCTCTTCGCCGACGAGATTCGCTGTCGGCACGCGCACGTCAGTGAAAAACACTTCGTTGACTTCGTGCTCGCCGTCGAGCGTGATGATCGGCCGCACTTCGACGCCCGGCGTATTCATGTCGATCAGCAGGAAGCTGATGCCTTCCTGCTTGCGCACGTCGGTCGCGGTGCGCACGAGGCAGAAGATCATGTTCGCGTAGTGCCCGAGCGTGGTCCACGTCTTCTGTCCATTGACGATGTAGTGCTCGCCTTGCGCATCGATGCCGCGCACCGCGCTGGTCTTGACCGACGCGAGATCGGAGCCGGCGCCCGGTTCCGAATAGCCCTGGCACCACCAGTCGGAGCCATCGAGAATGCGTGGCAGCCAATGGCGCTTCTGCGCTTCGCTGCCGTACTTGATCAGCACCGGGCCGAGCATGTTGACGCCGAACGGCACCACCCGCGGCGCGCCGGCCAGCGCGCATTCGTTTTCGAAGATGAATTTCTGCACCGAGTTCCAGTCAGGGCCGCCGTACTCCTTGGGCCAGTGGTTGGCGAGCCAGCCTTGCGCATTGAGAATCGCGTGCCATTCGGCCATGTCGTCGCGCGTGAGACGGCGGCCGCCGTGCACTTTGTCGGCGAGACGCTGCGGGAGCCGGTCGCGCAGGAACGCCAGCACGTCGGCGCGAAAGGCTTCTTCTTCGGGAGTGAAGTTCAGGTCCATGGCGGGTTGTTCCGTGTCGGAGTGAGCGGAAAGCGGACCGGTGCGCGCCATGCGCGAGCGGTCCTGATCTGCTAGATGATGAGCCGTTTCAGGCCGTGTGGTTCAGGCTCGCGAAATCGGCGCCGCGTTCCACGAGGTCGACCAGCAACGGCGACGCTTGCCAGAACAGCGGGTCCTCTTTGGCGAATTCGCGGATGTCGGCGAGAATCGTCGGCAGGCCGATCATGTCCGCATATTTCATCGGGCCGCCGCGATAACGCGGAAAGCCATAGCCGTACAGGAAGGTCACGTCCACATCCAGTGGCCGCAGCGCAATGCCTTCGTGCACGACGTTCGCGCCTTCGTTGATCATCGCGGCCATGTAGCGGCGCACGATCTCTTCGTCGGTGAACGTGCGCGGCGTGATGCCCGCGCGGGCACGCTCGGCGTCGATGATCGCCTCGACTTCCGGGTCGGGCGCGCCGCTGCGCGAACCTTCGGGGTACAGATAAAAGCCGCGCCCGGTCTTCTGGCCAAACCAGCCGCGCTCGCACAGGCGGTCGGCAATCTGCACGTAGCGTGCCGAGGGGTTGCGGGTGGCCGCGCGCCGCTTGCGCGTGGCCCAGCCGATGTCGCCGCCCGCGAGGTCGACCACCTGGAACGGCCCCATCGGAAAGCCGAAGGCGCGCACGGCGGCGTCGATCTGATACGGCGATGCGCCGTCTTCCATCATCGCGTCCGCGGCGCTGCGATACACCGCGAGCACGCGGTTGCCGATGAAGCCGTCGCACACGCCCGCGCGCACCGGCGTCTTGCGCAGCTTCTTCGCGAGTTCGAAGGCGGTGGCGACCACGTCGGCTTTGACCTGCGTCGGCACCACCACTTCGAGCAGCTTCATGATGTTGGCGGGCGAGAAGAAGTGCAGGCCGATCACGTCGGCGGGGCGCGAGATGCTGGCCGCGATCGCGTCGATGTCGAGATACGACGTGTTGGTCGCGAGCACCGCGCCCGCTTTGCACACGCGATCCAGTTCGGCGAACACGGCCTGCTTCACCGCGAGGTCTTCGAACACGGCTTCGATCACGAGGTCGGTGTCGGCGAGCGCATCGTATGACGTGCTGCCGCTCCAGCGCGTCATGATGTCCGCTTTTTTCTCCGCGCCCAAGCGGCCCTTGGCGATCAGGCCATCGTAGACTTTTTCGATGTGCGCGCGACCGCGTGCGAGCGACTCATCGTCGCGTTCGATCATCGTCACCGGCAGGCCCGCGTCGAGCACCGCGACCGCGATGCCCGCGCCCATCGTGCCGCCGCCCACCACGCCGATCCTGTCGAGCGCGCGCGGTTTGGCGTTGCGCGTTTCCGGCGCCTTGAGCACTTCGCGCTCGGCAAAGAACGCGTGAATCAGCCCCGCGCGCTGCGGGCTGTCGATACATTGCAGAAATAGTTTGCGTTCGAGCCGCAGGCCTTCGTCGAAGGGCTGTTCGATCGCGGCTTCGACGGCCTCGACGATCTTCAGCGGCGAGAACAGCCCGCGCGACTTCTTCGCGGTTTCCGCGCGCGCCGTTGCGACGGCGGCGAGGCTCGCGGCGCGATCCGCGGCACCATCATCAAGCGCTGCGGCGTCGCGCGCGCGGCGCACCGGCGCGTGCGCGGCCAGCAGTTCGTGGACGTAGGCGAGCCCTTCGGCGAGGATGTCGCCGCTGCTGCCGAGCCGGTCGACGAGGCCCAGCGCGAGCGCCTCCTTCGCGCCGGCGTGCCGGCCGCTGAGGATCAGATCGAGGGCCGCTGCCGCGCCGATCAAACGCGGCGTGCGCTGCGTGCCGCCCGCGCCCGGCAGCAGGCCGAGCTGCACTTCGGGCAGTCCGAGCTTCGCGCCGTCGACGGCGATGCGGTAGTGCGCGGCGAGCGCGACTTCCAGGCCGCCGCCGAGCGCGGCGCCGTGAATCGCGGCGACGACCGGCTTGGTACACGCCTCGATGCGGTTGCACACGTCCGGCAGCGAAGGCGGCACAGGCGGTTTGCCGAACTCGCGGATATCCGCGCCCGCGATGAAGTTGCGCCCCGCGCCGACGATCAGCACGGCTTCGACGGCGTGGTCGGCGTCGGCGGCTTCGATCGCGGCGAGCAGGCCCCGCCGCACGTCGGCGGACAGCGCGTTGACCGGCGCGTGATCGATGGTCACCAGCAGCACCTTGCCGCACAATTCACGTGTGACAACGTCGGCCGAGGGGTTGGGGGGCATGGTGTCGTCTCCTGACTGTTATCGGGTTGAAACAGGGGCTCAAGCGGACATCGGACCGCGCCTCGGGCGAGGCAACCGGGGGCTTGGCGAATTGTCCCGATTGTGGATCGGTCAAGGTTTGTTGACAATCACATGGACGGTTGACAGACTGTCAAAATTACTTTGACAAAGGCGCCGCGATGGATGTCAATTCCCTGACCTTGCTGGTGGATATCCTCGACGCCGGCAACCTGAGCGAAGCCGCGCGGCGGCTGAAAATGAGCCGCGCGAACGTCAGCTATCACCTCAATCAGCTGGAGCGCTCGATCGGGCTGCAACTGGTCAGGCGCACCACGCGCCGGGTCGAACCGACCGAAATCGGTCTGCAGCTCTACGAACATGGCCGCACCATCCAGAACGCGCTGCTCGCCGCGCGCGAGTCCGTCACGATGCTCGGCAAGAGCCTGCAGGGCCGCGTGCGGCTCAGTGTGCCGAGCGGCTACGGCCAACTCGTGATGTCCGACTGGCTGATCGCGTTCAAGCGGCTTTATCCCGGCATCGTGCTGGACGTGATGTTCGAGAACCGCGTCGAGGACCTGATGCGCGACGAAGTCGATATCGCCGTGCGCGTGATGTCCGAGCCGCCGCAAAATCTGGTCGCCCGCGACATGGGGCCGGTGAGTTACGTGGCGTGCGCGTCGCCGGCTTTTGCGCATACGCACGGGATGCCCGCGAAGCTCGACGATCTGCGCACCGCGCCGCTGATCACGGCGGCCGTGGTCGGCAGGCAGTTACGCGTGGCCGCTTATCTGCGCGACGAGCGGCACGAAGTGCTGCTGGAGCCGGCCATCATCTCCGAGAACTTTCTGTTCTTGCGCCAGGCGGTGCTCGCGGGACTTGGCGTGGGGCTCGTGCCGGACTACGTGGTGCAGGACGATCTGAAACGCGGCGACGTGGTGACGGCGCTCGATGAATGGCGCCTGAGCATTTTCGGCACGCATATGTACATGCTCTATATGCCGAACCGGCATCACACGCGTGCGGCCGCGACGTTTATCGAGTTCATCTTGCAAGAGGCGCATGGGACCGGCCGGGGCGCGGCGGCCTGATTGCCAGGGATGGCGGAGGTGAAGGGGCGGCGCGGCGTTGGATGTGACTTGTCGCAATCGAAGCGCCCCCGGCTCACCCGCCAAGCTTGCGTCCAATCGCCGTTATGATCAACGGCACGCCTACGTGCAACAGCTTGCGCACGCCGTCGTCGCGTCCGACTTTCTCGACCGCGTTGTTGATCATCGTTTGCATCACGTCGGCCGGATAGAACTCGCGGAATAAAGCGTTCACGCCTGTTCCGGCAAATAGCTGATGCAGGAACGAACCGGCCGGCGGTCCAATGCGCTTGAAGATTCCCGCCTTGACCAGGCAATTGTTCCAGAGGTGCAGTGCGTATGAGTCAGCGCACCACGCCGAACACTCGTCCAGATGCCGCGGCAGAAACACCTTGTAGTAGTCGTCGATATGCACGGGGTAGAAGAGGCTTGCGGGCAGGCCGGCCTGCATGCTGTAGACGGCGGTCAGAAGGTGCGGACCCGTGTCGCCCCAGCGGGCGTTGGTCCGCTTCATTGCCTCGATCCGCAGGAGCAACTGCTGTAAACGAGGGTCTTTCGGGCTGAGGCGTAGCAGCGCCGTGCCGAGGCTGTTGGATGTCCCCCTGCCGATCAGGTCGCCGGGGGCATCGAGGTCGAAATCCCGCAGCAGCAGCATGTCGGTATCAATCCAGATCTCGTCCGTCTTGGTGAACATCGCGAAACGGAAGTAATCCGAGAAATGCGCGATCGAAGGCACGCCTTTAATCGGGAAATCGTTCAGCGCATCAGGCGGGAGAATTTCGCGTGCATCTTTCGCCATCACGCCGGCCGGCAGATCCTTGATCGCCTCATAACTGTAGAGTGACACCGCGCTGCCATAAGCGGTGAACGAACGCAGACTCGCCACTTCGTACGGCGAGAGTTCGGGGCCATGCCAAAACGACGCAAATCTTGCCTGGCTCATAGCGTATCCAGAGAGGTCACTCCGCGGGATGCGCGCCGCCTTGCGGATATGACAGGCGCAAGGCTCCGGGCACAGCTACTCTCCCGGATACTACGCGAGCGGATTGCACTCACCAGACAGAAGGCCGTAATCGCACACGCGTTGTCGCGAAACGATGAGGTCGAGTAGCAAGCGCGGTCTGAAAGCAAGTAGCGAATGTCATACGTGCCGAGTTCAGTGGCGCATGAGTACCCTGTTTCGGTACGCAACGTCGCGACCTCGATGCGCCCAGACGCGAAGCGCGAAGCGTACGATCGAATTCAACGGTGCATGCGGCGCAACTTGTGCACCAGGAACGCGCAAACCATACAGCGACACGAAGGAGACACGATGAACCTCGAAGGCCACACCTACGATTCGCTGACGGCAAACTTCGCATGGCGCATTCCGGCGCGCTACAACATCGGCGTCGACGTGTGCGACAAATGGGCCGACGGTTCGGGCCGGCTCGCGCTGATTTACGAAGACGCCGACAGCCGCGCGACGCATTACACGTTCGATCAGTTGAAGACGCTGTCCGACCGTTTCGCGAACGCGTTGCAGGCGAGCGGCGCGCAGCGCGGCGACCGCGTCGGCATCTTCCTGTCACAATCGATCGAAACGGCCATCGCGCATCTCGCCGCGTACAAGGCGGGCATGGTGGCCGTGCCGCTGTTTGCGCTCTTCGGTGTCGATGCGCTCGAACATCGTCTCGGCGACAGCGGCGCCGTCGCGCTGATCACCGATCACGCGGGCGTGCAGAAGATCGACGAAATTCGCGCGGCGTTGCCCGAGCTGCGCAACGTGTTTAGCGTGGACGCCGAACAGGATCATGTGGACCCGGCCGCGCCCGTGCGTTCCTTCTGGCGCGCGCTCGAAAGCGCTTCCGCCGATTTCCGACCGGCCGACACCGGTGCCGACGATCCCGCGATCATCATCTACACGTCGGGCACGACCGGCAAACCGAAGGGCGCGTTGCACGGACACCGCGTGCTGCCCGGCCATCTGCCGGGTGTCGAGATCTCGCAGCAGGGCTTTCCCGCTCACGCCACGCTGATGTGGACGCCGGCGGACTGGGCATGGATTGGCGGGCTGTTCGACGTGCTGTTGCCGTCTTGGCATCACGGCGTCGCCGTGCTTGCGCGCCGCTTTGCGAAATTCGACGGCGAGGCCGCGTTCGATCTGCTTGCGCGTCACGCAGTTTCGCATACGTTCCTGCCGCCGACCGCGCTGAAGATGATGCGCGGCGTCGAGCGGCCCGAGCGCTGGACGCTCGCGCTGCGCTCGGTCGCGAGCGGCGGCGAATCGCTCGGCGAGGAACTGATCGGCTGGGGCCGCAAGGCGCTGGGCGTGACGATCAACGAGTTCTATGGGCAAACCGAATGCAACGTCGTGGTGTCGTCGTGCGCGGCGCTGTTCGAGCCGCGCTTCGGCGCGATCGGCCGCGCGGTGCCGGGGCATCGCGTTGCGATCGTCGATGCGAACGGCAACGAACTGCCGCCTGGCGCGATCGGCGATATCGCAGTGGCCGCGCCCGACCCGGTGATGTTCCTCGGCTACTGGCGCAACGAGCCGGCGACACGCGAAAAATTCCGCGGCAACTTTCTGTTGACCGGCGATCTCGGCATGCGCGACGCGGACGGCTTCATCCGCTTCGTCGGCCGCGGCGACGACGTGATCACGAGCGCCGGCTACCGGATCGGACCGGCGTCGATCGAGGATTCGCTGCTGCGTCATCCGGCCGTCGCGATGGCCGCGGTGATCGGCGCGCCGGATCGCGAGCGTACTGAGATCGTGATGGCATTCGTGGTGCTCAAGCCTGGCTTCGTCGGCGATGAAGCGTTGGTGCGCGAGATCCAGCAGCATGTCAAAACGCGGCTGGCCGCGCATGAGTATCCGCGCGAGATCCGCTTTGTCGACAGCCTGCCGTTGACGGCGACGGGCAAGGTGATCCGCAAGACGTTGCGCGAGGGGCTCGTGCGGGATGCGCAGGGTCCCGCTGCAAAGAACTGAGAGCCAGCAGATGGCCACTCGCCAGCCGCGCCTGTTGCATTGCAACCAGGCGCGGTGTCACGTCCATCGCCGCATGCGCGCTCCACGCGCCGTCGAAAGCGATGCTCTCGACGCGCGTGCAACATAGGGCAAGTCCCTGGCGCGATTTAGCCGTGCATTACCACACGCATTGGCGGGCTTCTAAACTGGATTTACACAGGAGGAGACACCAATGGCCAAACTCATCCACACGATGATCCGCGTGCGCGATCTGCCGCGTTCGCTGGAGTTCTACCAAAAGGCTTTCAATTTTGACGTGGCGCACCGGCTCGACTTTCCGGAGTTCGCGCTCGTTTATCTGCGTAACGACGAAGCCGACGCCGAGATCGAACTGACCTGGAATAAAGACCGCGCCGAACCGTATTCGCACGGCGACGGCTACGGTCACGTCGCGGTCTGCGTCGACGATGCGAAAAGCGAATGGCAGCGTCTGCTCGATCTCGGCATGACGCCCAACGACCTGCGCGAATTCCACCGCGACAACGGCGAATTGCTGGCGCGCTACTTTTTCATTCAGGACCCTGACGGCTACAAGATCGAAGTGCTGGAACGTTACGGCCACTATCAATAGCAGAAGTCAAAGAGGCGGCCGCCGCGAGCAGTTGCAACACCCCACAAGGAGACAAACATGAAGACAACGGTCATTCCGATCGTCGCGTCCGATCACGCACAGTCCGCGCATCCCCACGAACACGCTCATGACGAGCACACCGCGCAAGCTGGCGCCGCCGCGCTGCGCATCCCGCTCACGCGGCGCGAACTGCTGAAGGGCAGCGGCGTGCTGATGGGCACGCTGGCGTTTTCTTCTGTATTGGCGACGCTCGCGCCGAGCCGCTCGTGGGCGCTCGAACTGCAAGGGCTCGACACACATCAGGGCGACGTGATCCTTGCATTCACGCGCCAGCTCTATCCGCACCCGACGCTCGACAACGCGGTCTACGCGCTGGTGGTCAAGGACCTCGACACGAAAGCCAAGGCCGATCCGGCGGTGCGTCAGCAACTCACGGACGGCGTCAAACAGCTCGACGCAAAAGCCGGTTCGAACTGGCTCACGCGAGCGCCCGCCGCGCAGGCTGAAGACGTCGCGGCGCTCGCGGGATTGCCGTTCTTCAACACGGTGCGCAGCACGGCCGTGGTCTCGCTGTACAGCAACACGATGGCGTATGCGCATTTCGGCTACGGCGCATCGGCCGGCGACGGCGGCTATCTGACGCACGGGTTCAACAGCCTGTCGTGGCTGCCTGATCCACCGCCCGGTGCGAGCGGCCCGATTCCTACGGATAGCTGAATAACCAGTACAACGGAGACAGGACATGAATCAGGACAACAACAAGGTGCGTTTTTCGCACAACGACGACAAGGTCGTCGTGATCATCGGATCGGGCGCGGGTGGCGGCACGCTTGCGAACGAACTGGCGCAGAAGGGTATCGACGTCGTCGTGCTGGAGGCGGGCAAGCTGCATACGCAGGCCGACTTCACGACCGACGAGTGGGGTTCGTTCCAGTTGCTGTCGTGGCTCGACAAACGCACCACGTCGGGCAGCTGGCGCGTCGCCAAAGACTTTCCGAATCTGCCCGCATGGATCTGCAAGACGGTCGGCGGCACGACCACGCACTGGGCCGGCGCGAGCCTGCGCATCCAGCCGCACGAGTTCAAGGCGAGGACCACCTATGGCGATATCAAGGACGCCAATCTGCTCGACTGGCCGCTCACGCGCGAAGAGCTCGACCCGTACTACGACCGCGCGCAGCAGAAGTTGGGCGTGACGCGCACCAACGGTCTGCCGGGCCTGCCGGCCAATAACAACTTCAAGGTGATGTCGGCCGGCGCGATGAAGGTCGGCTACAAGGAGTGCAATACCGGGCACATGGCGATCAACAGCGTGGTGCGCGACGATCGCGCGCATTGCTTCCAGCGCGGCTTCTGCTTTCAGGGCTGCCGCACGGGCGCGAAGTGGTCCACGCTCTACACCGAGCTGCCGCGCGCGCAGGCCACCGGACATATGGAGTTGCGCACCCAGGCGCACGTGGTGCGGATCGATACCGACGCGCGCGGCAAGGCGAAGGAGGTGCTCTACTACGACGGCAACGGCAAATTGCAGCGGCAGAAGGCGCGCATCGTCGCGGTGGCCGGCAATGCGATCGAGACGCCGCGCCTGTTGCTGAACTCGCATTCGAGCAAGTTCCCGCAAGGTCTCGCGAACGGCTCGGGACAACTGGGACGCAACTACATGCGTCACACCACGGGCTCGGTGTACGCGGTGTTCAACGACAAGGTGGACATGTTCAAGGGCACCACGATGGCAGGCATCATCGAGGACGAAGCGGTGTTCAATCCGAAGCGCGGCTTCGCGGGCGGCTATCACATGGAGACCGTTTCGCTCGGGCTGCCGTTTTATGCGGCCTTTCTCGACCCCGGCGCATGGGGACCGAAGTTCACACAGGCAATGGATCAGTACGCGTACACGGCGGGCATGTGGATCGTCGGCGAGGATATGCCGCGCGAGAACAATCGCGTGACGTTGAATGCGGACGTGAAGGATCAATACGGCCAGCCGGTCCCCAACGTGCATTTCGACGATCATCCGAACGACGAAGCGATGCGCGAGCACGCGTTCAAACAGGGCAGCGCGGTGTACGAGGCGGCCGGTGCGAAGACCGTGTATCGCGTGCCGCCGTATCCGTCGACGCACAATCTCGGCACCGCGCGCATGAGCGCGCGCGCCGACGACGGCGTGTGCAACAGCTTCGGCCAGACGCACGAGGTGTCGAACCTGTTCATCTCGGACGGCAGCCAGTTCACCACCGGCGCGGCGGAAAATCCGACGCTGACGATCGTCACGCTGGCGATTCGCCAGGCCGATCACATCGCGGCGCAGATGGGCAAACGCGCGGTGTAAGGGGCGCAAGAGGCGCAAGAGGCGCAAGAGGTGCAAGAGGTGGGGCCGGCGTTCGGGTTCGGGGCGATTGCCCGGCGAAGAATGCCGGCGTATGTTGGCGAAGGCGGGGCGCGGTGGCGGCGCGAGGCGAGCCACGGCATATCCGAGTCAAGACAGGGAGTGCACGCCATGTGTGGGATTTATATCGACGCCGATCCGATCCTGTATGAATCGCGCACGCGTTCATTGCGGATTCACGGTGTGATCACGACCGTGCGGCTGGAAAATCTGTTCTGGGACGTGTTGTGCGAAATCGCCGCGCGCGAAGGGATGACGACCAGTCAGTTCGCCGTGAAGCTGTATGACGAGCTGATTGCACTGCGCGGCGAGATGCCGACCAACTTCGCGTCGTTTTTGCGGGTGTGCTGTCTGCGCTATCTGTCGATGCGCACGGAAAAGGAGAAGGGCGCGAGCGTTCCTGATGCGATGCCCGAGTTGGCAGGGGCGGTGAACGAAACGAGGCCGCGAATTCTGAAGACGGTTTGATGCGCGTGAGTTGTGTGACGAGGCGGCGGCTATGCATTGGCGTCGGCGCATTCGCCTTCCACCAAAGCCGCCGCGGATACGCGACAGGTACGGCCCCGCTCGCATGCTACGATGCTCCGCTGATTGCGCAAAGCATAACGTCGGAGACACAGATGCGTCCGGAGAATGCCGCCCGATTCGATCAACAGTTTGCGCCTCGTATCGCCGAGGCGATTGCCGCGTATTTCGCGGCCACCGTGCATACCGAAGTGCTGCCGTACGGCGGACCTGGGCATCCCACTCGCGTGCGCATTTACGCGACGCAGCTCGACGATCTGGGCCACTATCCGCATCCGTTGAATCTGTTTCTGACCTGGGACAGCGACGAGATCGAGCGGTTGATGGGCGCGCACGGGCAGACGCGCTTCGCCAACTATCTCGCCGCGCTGCCGCGCAAGCTGACAGCGTGGACCCACGCGCGTGAACTGGATTTCCTGTCGCACACGCAGGGCGAACCGGTGACGTTACTCGGTGGACTCGACTTCGAGTCGTGAGCGGCGTGAGCGGCATGACGAGCGCCGCGTAGCGCACACTACCGGATAACCAGCAATAGCGCCCGCGCACCAGCCGCCGCCTTAATCCAGCTTGAACTGCGTTACCGCGCTGGCGAGACTCACCGCCTGGCTTTGCAACGCGGCCGCCGCCGCTGTCGATTGCTCGAGCAGTGCCGCATTCTGCTGAAACATCTCGTCGAGCTGGCTGACCGCGCGATTCACTTCCTGAATGCCACGCGTCTGTTCGTTAGCCGCCTGGGTGATTTCGGAAATGATGGTCGTCACGCTCGCGACGCTGGTGACGATCTCCGTCATCGTTTCGCCGGCCTGGCGCATCTGACCCCGAGCCCGACGTCACGCTCGCGACGGTAGCTTCGATCAACGCCTTGATCTCTTTCGCGGCCCTGTTCGCCGGCGCGCGCGGCTTCCACCGCCGCGTTCAGCGCGAGAATGTTGGTCTGAAACGCAATCCCGTCGATCACGCCGATGATGTCGGCGATCTTCACCGACGCGTGCTGGATCTCGCTCATCGTCGTGATGACTTCGCCGATCACCATGCCGCCGCGCGAAGCGACCAGTGAGGCGGACACCGCGCTGTGAATGTTGTTTGGCGAGCCGCATGCGGCGGCGCGGCGCTGAATGTTTTTTTCGCGCGCCGCATGTCTTGAGCAGACGCCGAAAGAACCAGACGCCGAAAGAAATAGCGCCCGGCGGCATACGCTCGCCAAGCGCTGTATTCAACCGACAACAACGCGACTAGTTCGTTACTACGCTACGCCGCGAAGCCGGCGGCGGCCGCTCATTTGACCCGTCAACCTTGTGATCAATGCTCAACTGCCCAGCGCCGGATCGCTCATGCTGCTCTTGCCAGTCTCCACATGGCCGGCGAGGCGCCGCACGAACGCCGTGTCGGTATCGACCGTGATCGCGAGGTCGTACCAGCCGTGCGCATTGCGCAAATCGAGGTAGAGCTGTTCGGTATCGCCGCCGCGCACCGAATGCTTGATCACGTTGCCGGCGTCGTACGCGTTGACGATCGTGAACTGGCAACGCGCGCTGCCCACGTTTTCGAGCCGCAGTTGCAGATTGCCGTTCGCTACGTCGTAACCCTCGGCGATTTCCGGCCGCGCGATGTCCGAGCCGTTCCACCAGTTACGCGCAACCGCTTTGCCCGCGAAACGCCGCAGAAAACCGTTCGGGCCGTGCACGGTGAAGTCGTAGCTGCCGTCGGCATCCAGCGGCAACTGATCCTGCAGCCGCTTGCCGGCTTCGACCGTATAGGTGCGCGGCGCGTCGCCACCCTGCGCGGCGTAGACGAGGAACACCGCGCCGGCGCGGCCGGTGTTGACGAAGCGCATCGTCAACTGCTTCGCCGAGCCGTCGCCGTGCACGCGCACGAACAGTTCGTAAGGCAACGCGCGCGCGGGGCGGACGCCGGCTTCCTGCTTCGGCAGCGCCTGCGCGGCCGGCGGTTGCGGCACGTAATCCGGATGGCGGTTCTGATCGGGCGGCACGTAGGCGTTCGTGCTCGGCAGGGTCGGGAACGCGTCGTTCGGATTACTGAAATTGAACGCCGACAGCAGATCGCCGCACACCGCGCGACGCCACGGCGTGATGTTCGATTCGCCGAGATTGTGCTGCTGGCCGAAACGCTTTTCGATGAAGCGGATCACCGACGTATGGTCGAACACTTCCGAGCACACGTAGCCGCCTTTCGACCACGGTGACACGACCAGCATCGGCACACGCGGCCCGAGGCCGTAGGGGCCTGCGGCATTTTTCGCATCGCCCGGATAGATTTCGTTGCTGATGTCGACGGTCGACAGGCCGTTGGCGTTCGACGCCGCCGGGAAAGGCGGCGCGATGTGATCGAAGAAGCCGTCGTTCTCGTCGAAGTTGATCAGCAGCACGGTCTTGCTCCACACATCGGGATTCGACGTGAGAACCTGCAAGACCTGATCGACGTACCACGCGCCGTAATTCGAAGGCCAGTTCGGATGCTCGGAGTACGCTTCGGGCGCGACGATCCACGACACTTGCGGCAGTGAGTTGTTCTGCACGTCGCGCTTGAGGATGTCGAAGAAATCGTCGCCTTTGGCCGCGTTGGTGCCGGTGCGCGCGTTGTCATAGAGCGGATTGCCGGGCTGCGCGGTGCGGTACTGGTTGAAGTAGAGCAGCGAGTTGTCGCCGTAGTTGCCGATGTACGGGTTCTGCGTCCAGCCCCACGCACCGTTGCCGTCGAGACCGATGCCGATGTCCTGATAGATCTTCCACGAGATGCCCGCGTTCTGCAGCACTTCCGGATAGGTGGACCAGCCGTAGCCGAGCTCCGAGTTGTCGAGCACCGGGCCGCCGCCGCTGCCGTCGTTGCCGACCCAGCCGGTCCACATGTAGTAGCGGTTCGGGTCCGTCGAGGTCATCGTCGAGCAGTGGTACGCGTCGCAGATCGTGAACGCGTCGGCGAGCTGGTAGTGAAACGGGATGTCGTCGCGCGTGAGGTAGGCCATCGTGAGCGCGCCCTTGGCGGGCACCCATTGATCGTAGCGGCCGCCGTTCCAGGCCGCGTGCGTGCTGCCCCAGTCGTGCGCGAGATCCTGCAGGAACTGCAGGCCCAGGTTCGGCGCAGTAGGATGGAACGGCAGCACGTATTCTGCGTTTGCGGCATCCGCCGCGAGCGGTTGATACCAAACCGGCTGGCCACTCGGCAGATTGATCGCGCGCGTATCGCCGAAACCGCGTACGCCTTTGAGCGTGCCGAAGTAGTGATCGAAGGAACGGTTTTCCTGCATCAGCACGACGATGTGTTCGACGTCGTAAAGCGAGCCGGTCCGGTTGTTGGCTGGAATGGCGAGCGCGTTGCGAATGCCCAGCGGCAACATGCTCAGCGCGGTAGCGGAACCAGCGGCTTGCGCGGCGGAGCGCAGAAAATCACGGCGATTTTTTGAGGTCATGGTCTTGCTTTCGAACTTCGGTTGATGAACGATACATCTGGCGCGGAACTCAATCCACGGTATGGATCACCGGCGTGGCGAGCGGTGCCGTGGCGGCGGTGGATAGTGCCGCGCCGGTATTTGAAGCGGGTAGTGCCGGGGTTTGAATCGTGAGCGCGGGCGGCGCGGACTCGGCCTCCGACGGATTCGCCGATGCCATCGCGGCTGTGTTGTTGTGATCGGCGAGGCTGTCCGCCGAGGCGGGCGTGCCTGTGTTTGCCGCATGGTTGTCGGCAGCATCGTTGCTGCATGCGCTAATCAGCGCGCATAGCGAAGCGGCGATCAACGCAGAAGCCAAACGTTTGCGCTGCAACGCGCGTGAGGACTTCCACACAGAGGGCATGACAACGTCTCCGGCACGGGGATGGGCGCCAAGGCATCCATTTGCCCAGGTCAGCGATGCGGGAGCATAGTCGCTTACCTGTGTATTTTTTATGAAGAAAGGGTAAGAAAGAGGCGGGCGCTGATGCCGCTGCCCGTTGGATGGGCGAGGGCGGCGGCGATAGTGCGGTTTGACGGTCGCAGTTCAGAAGTGGCGATGGTGCGCGCTTCAGGGTTTGCGGGTGGTTCGCCTGTGGAGTGGTTGACTGTTTCCTGTTGCAGCGACCTTTGCACTAAATGTCGTCATGGTCACTGGTGCTGCGACGAAACAAATGCCGCGATCGCATCGTTCAACTTACCGGGCGCATCCCGATGCGGCGAATGTCCGCAAGCGTCGAGCTTGACGAGCTGCGTTTGCGGCACGCGAGCGGCGATCGTATCGATCTGCGCCATCGTCCCGTAGTTGTCGTCATGGCCCTGTATCGCGAGGAGCGGCTGGCGGATCGACGCCAGTTCCGCCGTAATCGACCACTGCCTGAACGCGGGGTTCAACCAGATATCGTTCCAGCCATAGAACGCGGAATCGACATCGGCGTGATAGCGGCCGAGCTTCGCGCGCAAGTCCGTGGTTTCGTACAGCTGCTTCGTCTGCGCGATGCTCTCCACCGAGATGTCTTCGACGAACACGTGCGGTGCGATGACCACCGCGCCCGCTAGCGCGTCGGGATGGAGCGCCGCGTAGAGCAGCGCGATCGAGCCGCCGTCGCTATGGCCGACGACCCACATGCGCTCGCGCTCGCGCGCGTCGATAGCGAGCGCGTCGAGCAGAGCGGGGAGGATGTCGCGCGCCTGGTCTGTCATGAAATCGACGGGCCATTTCACGTGATGCGCGCGTGGCGTGGACAATCCATAGCCGGGCCGCGAATAAACCAGTCCCCGCATGCCGAGCCGCTCGCACAACGTCTGCGGCCAGTCGCGCCACATGGCGATCGAGCCGAGCCCTTCGTGCAGGAACACGGCGATCGGCGCATCGGCCGCTGTCTGGTTGATCCAGCGATACTCGATGCGCAACGGCCCATGCGAAGCCGTAGCGTGAAGTTCAGCGAAACTGCTGGCCGTGGGTGTGGCAGCGGCAGCAGCATCGGCGGCAAGGGTGGGGTTCTGCATGGATCACCTTATGACAGTTCGCGCAGTTTGAAGCGCTGAATTTTGCCGGTGGCGGTCTTGGGCAAGTCGTCGGTAAACACGATGTCGCGCGGATACTTGTGCGGCGCGAGCCGTGCCTTGACGAAGGCCTTCAGTTCGTCCGCGAGTATCTCAGACGCCGCGAAGTCGCGCTTCAGTACCACGAACGCGCGGGTCTTCACGAGACCGCCGTGGTCGACGCCGACCACCGCCGCTTCGAGTACCGCATCGTGCTGCACGAGCACCATCTCCACCTCGACCGGCGACACATACTGACCGCTGACTTTGAGCATGTCGTCGCTGCGGCCGGCGTATACGTAGCAGCCGTTCGGCAGCCGGCGATACTTGTCGCCGCTGCGAATCCATTCGCCGAGAAACGTCGCGCGGGACTTCTCGCGATTGCTCCAGTACATCAGCGCCGCACTCGGCCCCTTGATATACAGATCGCCGATTTCGCCATCCGGTACCGGATGACCGGCTTCGTCGCGCAACTCTACTTCGTAGCCCGGCACGGGACGGCCAGTCGTGCCGTACTCGACTTCGCCGCCTCGATTCGACAGAAAGATATGCAGCATCTCGGTTGAGCCGATCCCGTCGAGAATCTCGGCGCCGAAATGCGCGGTGAAGCGCTCGCCGATTTCACGCGGCAAGGCTTCGCCCGCCGACGTGCACACGCGAATCGCGACATCATCGCGCGCGGGCAGGTTGGGCGACACCAGCATGCTCGCGTACAGCGTGGGCACGCCATAGAAAACGGTCGGACGATGCCGCACGAGACGCGCGAAAATCGCGTCGGCGGTGGGGCGCTCCGCCATCAGGACGGCGGTGGCGCCGACCGACAGCGGAAAGGTCAGCGCGTTGCCGAGCCCGTACGCAAAGAAGAGTTTGGCCGCCGAAAACACCACGTCGCTTTCGACGATCCCCAATACCGCCTTTGCGTACAACTCGGCGGTCCAGTACAGATTCGCATGTGTGTGGACCGTGCCTTTGGGCTTGCCGGTCGAGCCGGACGAATACAGCCAGAACGCGATGTCGTCGCCACTGCTCGCGCAGGCCTTGATGGCCGGGTCGGCGTCGTCGATCAGATCTTCCAGTCGGGGCGCCGAAGGCGGCGTGCCGTCGAGCGGTTCAGAGACGATCAGCTGGCAACCGTCATGTTCGGCGGTAGCCATCGCCTCGGTGACGTTCGGCAGTAACGCTCCCGACGCGATGACGGCGCGCGCGTGGCTGTGCGTGAGCATGTACACATAGTCGGCGGGGGCGAGCAACGTATTCGCGACCACCGGCACGACGCCCGCATACAGTGCGCCGAGAAACGCGATCGGCAATGCGACGGTATCGAGCATCACGAGCAGCACCCGTTCCTCGGGATGCAGGCCGAGCGTGCGCAGCGCGGTCGCGAAGCGGCGTGCGCGTTCTTCGAGTTCGCCGTAAGTGGTGGAGCCGGTGTCGTCGATATAGGCGATCTTGCCGGCGCGCGCTTCATTCAACCGAAACAGATGAGTGGCGAAATTGAATAGCGGGGGCGGCGGCGCGACCGTCGCGGCGGACTGCGCGGTGGGCCGCGCAGTGGGCTGATTTGCAGCTGTCTCCAGCAGGGATTCCATCTGTCTCCTCCATGGGTGGGGGCGATCCGGCTGTTTTGTGCTCGTGATCCGCGCGATGCTTGCAGCTCGCCTCGTGCCGTCAGGCCGTGGCGGGGTGAGTCGTTTGCGTCAGCGTGTCGATGGCCGCGGCTGGCGCCTGGACCGCGCAGCGCCGGTGATAGAACCCGAGCGCGCGCAAGCCGCCGAGTTCTTCACCGCCGCCCGCGCGGCCGGGCCCGCCATGCAGCGACATCGGCATCACGTTGCCGTGGCCGGTCTGACTTTGCTGGACCGATGGCGAGATCGCATGCACGCGTCCGTGCGAATCGGCGAGTTCCAGCGCGAGCCGGCCGCAATGCGCGTCCTGGTTCGAATAGATCGACGCGACGAGCGAGCCCTGGCCGCGTCGCGCGAGCGCGACGGCGTGCGCTTCAGGAAGTTCGCTCGCGTCGGCGGCGACGCGATAGGGCGCCACCGTCGCGACAGGTCCGAATACCTCGAGATCGTGTAGCAGCGTCGCGCTGTCCGGATCATTCGCCACGAACAGATGCGGCGCGACGCAAGCCGCGGTCGCCGGGTCCGCGTCGATCAGCGGCGCAGCTGAGCCGTCGAACGCGAGCACCGCTTCCTCGCGCAACGCGGCGATGCCGGCCAGCACGTTCTCGTATTGCTCGCGGCTCACGAGCGCGCCCATCCGCACGGCTTCGTTGCGCGGATTGCCGACGCTGATTTTCGCGAGCTTCGTCTTGAGTGCGTCGAGCACGGCTTCGAGCGCGGTTTCCGGCACGAACGCGCGGCGGATCGCCGTGCATTTCTGCCCGGACTTCACGGTCATTTCGCGCACCACTTCCTTGATGAACAAGTCGAACGCGGGTGTGTCGGGTGTCGCATCGGCGCACAGAATCGCGCTGTTCAGACTGTCGGCCTCGACGTTCAGACGCGCGCCGTGCCGCACGAAAGCAGGATGCGCGCGCAAGGTGGCGGCGGTGTCCGCCGAGCCGGTGAACGACACGACGTCGAAGGGCTGAATCTGATCGAGCAGGCCCGCGGAGCTGCCGCAGATCACGGAAAGCGCGCCGGGCGGCAGCATGCCCGCGTCGACCACATCGGCGACCATGCGCTGCGTGAGCCACGCGGTGGCCGTGGCGGGCTTGACGATGACCGGCACGCCCGACAGCAGCGCGGGCGCCGCCTTTTCCCACAGACCCCAGGACGGAAAGTTGAACGCGTTGATGAAGAGTGCGATGCCGCGTGTCGGCACGAGCACATGCTGGACGCTGAACGTTTGATCCTTGCTCAGCGGCACGGCGTTGCCGTCGCGCAGCGCGTGCACGTCGCCGAGCGACGCGCCGAGTTTCGCGTAGTACGACAAAGTAAAGATGCCGCCGTCGATGTCGACCGCAGAGTCATTGCGCGTGGTGCCGGAGTTCGCCGTGGCGATTGCGTAGTAGTCGTCACGCTTTGCTTGCAGCAGCTTGACGATCTCGGCGAGGTGCGCCGCGCGCTGCGCGTAGGTCAATGCGCGCAGCGCGGCGCCACCCTGGTCGCGCGCAAAGCCGAAGGCCTGCGCGAGGTCAAGCCCTTCGCTCGACACGCGCACGAGCGCTTCGCCCGTCACCGGATCGGTCAGCGTCGTGCCCGCGCCGCTGCCCGCGATCCACTGCCCGGTCACATGGTTCTTCAGAAGTTCGGTCATGGTTTTCTCAAACGGAAGTGAATCAAGCGGAAGTGAATTCGATCGCGCCTTGCGGCAACAGATACAGCACCAGCGCCTCACCGTTCGCGACGGTCGGGCGATGTGCGGAGCCGGGGCCGTACACGCACCAGCCGGCCGGGTGGCCGTCGAACGTCGCGCCTTCGGTGAGCGGCATGATCAGATCGATCTCGCCGTGCGGATGCACGTGATGCGGGCCGGCAATGTCGTGCATGTCGACGACGTCGACGGAAAAGCCGTGGGTCTCGGGCAGCGGCTTGAAGATGCGGCCATAGCGAATGCCGCCGCCCTGGCGGTTGCACAGCCAGCCTTCCGCGACGCCGATCCGGCACGCGTTCGCGAGTTCGCGGAAGGTCGCGCTGTCGGCCGGGTAGGTGTCGTTCAGCCATGTCGCAAGCTGGTCGTCGAGCGTCCGGCCGGCGAGTTGCTCAGTGACGCCCGCAATCAGGCGCTGGAATTCATGTGGGGACATGCGAGCCTCCAGATCAGCGCGCTCGCGCAGCCAGGGTGCCTCGGCACCCGAATGCATGCGTATTGCCGCGCAGTCTCCATGACGCAGCCGAAGGCGTTCGGCAGCGTTTGTTATTGGATCAATATTTGGCGAAAATTAACCGTTCACCTGGTGCGTGTCAAGCACTATAGTACATATATCGCAGCCACAAGGTGGTAAAACATGAATCAAAAGTACTCCCCCGCACCGCTGGACGAGGCCGCCGCCGACGACACGCACCGCGCCGAGCCCGCGGAGCGTGGCGGCGAACGCGAAGAGCGCGATCCGTTTCTGACCGCGATGGGCGAACGGGTGCGCCTGCTGCGCGCGCGCCGCGGCATGACGCGCAAGACGCTGGCCACCGAAACCGGCCTGTCGGAGCGGCATCTGGCGAATCTGGAGTCGGGGGTCGGCAACGCTTCGGTGCTGGTGCTGCGGCAGCTCGCGGGTGCGCTGAACTGTTCGCTTGCCGAGGTGATCGGCGACGAAACCACCGCGTCCGCCGAATGGCTGCTGATCCGCGAACTGCTGCAAGGCCGCGATCAGGCCGCGTTGCAGCGCGCCCGCGTGGCGCTCGCCGAGATGTTCGCGCAAGCGCCGCGCGACCCGAATCGCAAGAACCGCATCGCGCTGATCGGTCTGCGTGGCGCGGGCAAATCGACCTTCGGCAGGATGCTGGCGCAGGAGCGCAAGGTGCCGTTCGTCGAGCTGACGCGCGTGATCGAGCAGATGGCCGGCTGCCCGCCGTCGGAGATTCATTCGCTGTATGGAGCGAGCGCTTACCGGCGCTATGAGCATCGCGCGCTCGAAGCCGTGATTCAGGAGCACGAGCGCGCGGTGATCGCGTCGCCGGGCGGACTGGTGTCGGAGGCCGGCACGTTCAACGCGCTGCTGTCGCACTGCTTCACCGTGTGGCTGCAGGCCACGCCGGAAGAGCATATGCGCCGCGTCGTCGCGCAAGGCGATCTGCGGCCGATGTCGGGCAACAAGGAGGCGATGGACGACCTGAAGCGCATCCTCGCGGGGCGTGGCGAGCTGTACGGCCGCGCCGACATGACCTTCGATACCAGCGAAAAAACGCTGGCCGACGCCTATCTGCAATTGCGCGACCGGCTCGCCGCGCGGCTCGCAGCGGAATCGCCCGACGACGTGCGGGTGGGTTGACCTGCAGCGAGGCGTCAGGGTTTACTAGCAAACATGCATTAAAGTGCTTTACATGGGATTGGCAGTGCACTATTATTCAAAAAACAGATTTGCATCCAGTCAGGAGACGCCCCATGTCCGCAGCAGAAACCGCCGTCGCCCCAGTCGACTATCGCACCGACCCCTCGCAGTACAAGCACTGGAAGCTGAGCTTCAACGGTCCCGTCGCGACGCTCGCGATCGACATCGCCGAAGACGGCGGCATCCGCGACGGCTACAAGCTGAAGCTCAATTCATACGATCTGGGCGTCGACATCGAACTGCACGACGCGATACAACGCATCCGCTTCGAGCATCCCGAAGTCAAAACCGTCGTGCTGACGAGCCTCAAGGACCGCGTGTTCTGCTCGGGCGCCAATATCTTCATGCTGGGTTTGTCCACGCATGCGTGGAAGGTCAACTTCTGCAAGTTCACCAACGAAACGCGCAACGGTCTGGAAGACTCGTCGCGTCATTCCGGCCTGAAGTTTCTCGCCGCGGTGAACGGCGCCTGTGCGGGTGGCGGCTATGAACTCGCGCTGGCCTGCGACGAAATCTATCTGATCGACGACCGTTCGTCGTCGGTGTCGCTGCCCGAAGTGCCGCTGCTCGGCGTGCTGCCGGGCACCGGCGGACTGACACGCGTCACGGACAAGCGCCGCGTGCGCCACGATCGCGCCGACATCTTCTGCACGGTGGTTGAAGGCGTGCGCGGCGAGCGCGCGAAGGCATGGCGTCTGGTCGATGAAGTCGTGAAGCCGAACCAGTTCAATCAGGCCATCCAGGCGCGCGCGTTGGAACTCGCCGCGCAGAGCGACCGTCCGGATGGCGCGCCTGGCGTGATGCTCACGCGCATCGAACGCACCGATCGTGCAGACGGGCTCACTTACCAGACACTCGACGTGACGATCGATCGCGCGAAACGCATCGCGACGTTCACCGCCAAGGCCCCGCACGCGGAGCCGCCCACGCAGATCGACGCGATCGTCGCGGCGGGCGTGAACTGGTGGCCGCTGCAATTCGCGCGCGAACTCGACGACGCGATCCTGTCGATGCGCACCAACGAACTGGAAATCGGCACCTGGGTCTTCAAGACCGAAGGCGACGCCCGCAAGCTGCTCGCCGCCGACGCCACGCTGCTGCAGCACAAGGGTCACTGGTTCGTGCGCGAGACCATCGGGCTGTTGCGCCGCACCCTCGCGCGCATCGACGTGTCGTCGCGCTCGCTGTTCGCGCTGATCGAGCCGGGCTCGTGCTTTGCCGGCACTTTCGCGGAACTCGCCTTCGCCGCCGACCGCAGTTACATGGCCGCGCTTCCGGACAACGAGGACGAGGAGCCGGCCATCACGCTGTCGGAAGTCAACTTCGGTCTTTATCCGATGGTCACGCAGCAGTCGCGGCTCGCCCGGCGCTTCTATGAAGAGGCCGAACCGCTCGACGCCGTGCGCTCGCGAATCGGCCAGCCCGTCAAGCCGGTCGAAGCCGAGCGGCTCGGCCTCGTGACCGCGTCGCCCGACGATATCGACTGGGCCGACGAAATCCGCATCGCGCTCGAAGAACGCGCGGCGATGTCGCCGGATGCGTTGACCGGCCTCGAAGCGAATCTGCGCTTCAACGGCCCGGAAACGATGGAGACGCGCATCTTCGGCCGTCTCACCGCGTGGCAGAACTGGATTTTCAACCGGCCGAACGCAGTGGGCGAGAAGGGTGCGCTCAAGGTGTACGGCAAGGGCAGCAAGGCGCAATTCGACGTTTCGCGCGTTTGATGCCTGCGTGAACGTGCGCCTGCACTTGAGCAACACGCGGCGCGCGCTTCACGTAAGCAACGCGACCTGACGCAACGCCACCCGCCCGATACGCGCCTCTCACCGTCAGCACTGCAGCTTCCGAACAAGGAACCGACCATGTCAACGATCAACTACAGCGAAAAGATTCCGAACAACGTCAACCTCGCCGACGACCGCACGTTGCAACGCGCGCTCGAACAATGGCAACCGAATTTTCTGTCGTGGTGGGGCGATATGGGCCCGGAAGGCTCGCACGGCTACGATGTTTATCTGCGCACGGCGGTGAGCGTCGATGCGGGCGGCTGGGCGCACTTCGACTACGTGAAGATGCCGGAGTACCGTTGGGGCATTTTCCTGACGCCCGGCGAGCAGGACCGCAAGATCCACTTCGGCGAGCACAAGGGCGAAGCGGCATGGCAGGACGTGCCCGGCGAGCATCGCGCGAACCTGCGCCGCATCATCGTCACGCAAGGGGACACGGAGCCGGCGTCGGTCGAGCAGCAGCGTCACCTCGGGCTGACCGCGCCGTCCATGTACGACCTGCGCAACCTGTTCCAGGTCAACGTGGAAGAAGGGCGCCACCTGTGGGCGATGGTGTATCTGCTGCACCGCTACTTCGGCCGCGACGGCCGTGAGGAAGCCGAAGCATTGCTCGGACGCCGCTCGGGCGACGAAGACAATCCGCGCATTCTCGGCGCCTTCAACGAGAAAACGCCGGACTGGCTCGCGTTCTACATGTTCACGTACTTCACCGACCGCGACGGCAAATTCCAGCTGTCGGCGCTCGCCGAGTCGGGCTTCGACCCGCTCGCGCGCACCACGAAATTCATGCTGACCGAGGAAGCGCATCACATGTTCGTCGGCGAATCGGGCGTGTCGCGCGTGATCCAGCGCACCGCCCAGGTGATGAACGAACTCGGCACCGACGACGTCGCGAAGATTCGCGCGGCCGGCGTGATCGATCTGCCGACCATCCAGCGCTATCTGAACTTCCACTACTCGGTGACGATCGACCTGTTCGGCGCCGATCACTCGTCGAACGCGGCGACGTTCTATAGCTCGGGGCTCAAAGGCCGCTACGAAGAGAACAAGCGCGACGATGATCATCAGCTGAACGGCCAGAGTTACAAGCTGCTCGACGTGCAGGACGGCAAGCTGGTCGAGCGCGAAGTGCCGATGCTCAACGCGATGAACGAAGTGCTGCGCGACGACTACATCAAGGATTCGGTGGCGGGCGTGGGGCGCTGGAACAAGGTGCTCGAAAAGGCCGGCATCGACTTCCGCATGACGGTGCCGCATAAAGCGTTCAACCGGCAGATCGGCACCTTCGCGGGCACGCGCGTGTCGCCCGATGGCCGCGTGATCAGCGAAGCCGAATGGGCGGCCAACGAGGCGAAGTGGCTAGCGTCGCCGGAAGACCGCGCATTCGTCGCGTCGCTGATGGGCCGCGTCACCGAAGCGGGCAAGTTCGCTAACTGGATTGCGCCGCCCGCGATGGGCGTGAACCGTCAGCCGATCGATTTCGAATACGTGCGCTTTAACTGAACGCACGGCAGGCGCGGAGCACGCGACGCGCCGCACACCATGGTGGAGGAAGTGATGAACGGCCCAGTATCGATCGAAGTTCTCAGGCAGCATCTGATCGATCCGGAAATCTGCATTCGCTGCAATACCTGCGAAGAGACTTGCCCGGTCGATGCGATCACGCACGACGACAACAATTATGTGGTCAAGGCGGATATCTGCAACGGCTGCATGGCGTGCGTGCCGCCGTGCCCCACTGGCGCGATCGACAACTGGCGCACCGTGCTGAAGGCCGACGCGTATCCGATCGAAGAGCAGTTCACGTGGGACGTGCTGCCGGAGCAGAACACCATGGCGGTGCCCGCCGCGGATGAAGCGTCGGGCGCGGGCGCATCGGGCGACACGCCCGCGGACGCGAGCGGAATCGAAGTGGACACGGTGCGCGGCTCGGTCGTGCCGCCGTGGTCGGCCGCGAAGCCGTACGTGAATCTCTACACGCACAAGGCGCCGACCACCGCGACGGTGGTCGGCAACTACCGGCTCACCGACAGCACGACGGATAGCGACATTCATCACATCGTGCTCGATTTCGGCTCGATGCCGTTTCCGGTTCTGGAAGGACAATCGATCGGCATTCTGCCGCCCGGCGCGAGCGCCGATGGCCGCACGCATCACGCGCGTCAGTATTCGGTGGCGAGTCCGCGCGACGGCGAGCGCCCCGGCTACAACAACGTGTCGCTGACAGTCAAGCGGGTGTCGCAGCAACATGGCGACGCGATCGACGGCGTGTGCTCGAACTACCTGTGCGATCTGAAGAAGGGCGACGTGGTCAACGTGATCGGCCCGTTCGGCGGCACCTTCCTGATGCCGAATCATCCGAACTCGCATCTGCTGATGATCTGCACGGGCACGGGCTCCGCGCCGATGCGCGCGATGACAGAGTATCGCCGGCGCAGGCGTCTGAAAGGCGCGACCGGCAAGCTGATGCTGTTCTTCGGCGCGCGGACCAAGGAAGAGTTGCCGTACTTCGGGCCGTTGACGAATCTGCCGAAGGATTTCATCGACACGAATCTGGCCTTTTCACGCACGCCGGGTCAGGTGAAACGCTACGTGCAGGACGCGATGCGCGAGCGCGCGGTCGATGTCGCGAACATGCTCAAGGACGACAACACGCATATCTACGTGTGCGGTTTGAAGGGCATGGAAGACGGTGTGCTGCAAGCGCTCAAGGAGATCGGCGAGCAGCATCAGGTGGATTGGGAAGCGCTGTGGGCGAAGCTGAAGCGGGAAGGGCGGCTGCATCTGGAGACGTACTGAAACTGAAGCGCCCGCGCAGTTCGCCGATACGAGAAGACAGTCAACGAAGGCCCCGCGAGTCGGCAAGATTCGCAGGGCCTTCGTTCGTGTTTCATCGTGACGGATCGGACCCGTCCTCGTGCTGCGAAGGCGACACCGCACCGCAGGCGCGTATCACCAGTTGCACCACTTCCTCGGTGGTTGCGTCGAACGCTTTCTGCGTCAGCGCGCGCTTGCCTTTGAGCGCGCGAATCTGCGCGTCGAAGTCGGCGTAATGCTGGGTGGTGGCCCAGATCATGTACATCAACGTTTGCGCATTCACCGGCGCGAGCAGGCCGCGCGCAATCCAGTCGTCGATCACTTTGACCCGGCTGTCGAGCCACGGCTTCACGCGCCCCGTGAGAATGTCTTCCATGTGCTCCGCGCCGTGGATGATCTCGCTCGCCCACACCTTCGAGCCGAGCGGCCGGCGGCGCGACAACTCCATTTTCGCGCGCACGTATCCGCCGAGTGCCTCGACCGGGTCGTCGCTGCATTCGAACGTGTCGGCCGCTTTGTGCCAGTCTTCGAACAGGTCTTCGAGCACGCGCCGGTATAGCGCGAGCTTGGTCGGGAAGTAGTAATGCACGTTGGCTTTCGGTAAGCCTGCACGCTCCGCGATCATCGCGGTGCTCGCGCCGTCGAGTCCTCGTTCGGCGAAAACCGCCTCGGCGCACGCCAGCAGATGCGCTTCGTTCGACTCGCGAATGTGCGCCTTGCGCCGCCGCAAAGGCGCGCGCGTTTCGTCGTTTTCCATGATGCCGGCCGCCACGTCGTCGTCTCTCATATTCGCCTTCGGCGGCATCTGCGCCGCGTCGCGCTTCATTCTAGTCGGTTGATGCGGTGTCCACACGCGCATTTTTTTGCGTGCGGTTCAGTCGTGCTGCAGTGCAATGGCACGCTTCTCGCTATGCTTGTCATCGAACAAAAGGCATTGATTTGGCGGGCTTAATCAGCTACAACCTGTCCAACTGGACAGGATTGAGAGAGCGGGCGATGACCAGGGTTAGCCCTCTGTATGAGTGGCGACCGGGCGCATCGAACGTGCACCGCCGCCGTGCGGGCACGCCCCAAAACCCGCCGCCGATGCACCAGTTTCATGTCGGTTCACCGAAAGGAGCGAGACGAATGAGCGCGGTATCCGAAGCACTGAAGCAGGTTCAGAAGAATGCCCCCTCGGGGGGCGCAGAACTCGCGACCTCGATCAAGGTCGATGGCAAACGCCTGTGGGACAGCCTGATGACGATGGCGAAAATCGGCGCGACGCCCAAAGGCGGCGTCTGCCGCCTCGCGCTTACCGACCTCGACAAAGAGGGGCGCGATCTGATCGTGAGTTGGGCGAAGGAAGCCGGCTGCACGGTCACGGTCGATCAGATGGGCAACGTCTTCATGCGCCGCGCCGGGCGCAATCCTGCCGCGCTGCCGGTAATGACCGGTTCGCATGCGGACTCGCAGCCGACCGGCGGCCGCTTCGACGGTATCTACGGCGTGCTGGGCGGTCTTGAAGTGATTCGGAGTCTGAACGATCACGGTATCGAGACCGAGCACCCGGTCGAGGTGGTGATCTGGACCAACGAGGAAGGCTCGCGCTTCGCGCCGGCGATGGTCGCCTCAGGCGTGTTCGCCGGCGTGTTCACGCTGGACTACGGCCTGTCGCGCAAGGACGTCGACGGCAAGACCATCGGCGAGGAACTGAAGCGCATCGGCTATGCGGGCGATGTGCCGTGCGGCGGCCGGCCGTTGCATGCGGCGTTCGAACTGCACATCGAACAGGGGCCGATTCTCGAGGCCGAGCAAAAAACCATTGGCGTCGTGACCGATGCGCAAGGCCAGCGCTGGTATGAGATCACGCTGACCGGCCAGGAAGCGCACGCGGGCCCGACCCCGATGCCGTGCCGTCGCGACGCGTTGCTCGGCGCCGCGCGCGTGGTCGACCTGGTCAATCGCATCGGGCTCGATAACGCGCCGTTCGGCTGCGCGACGGTCGGCATGATGCAGGTTCATCCGAACTCGCGCAACGTGATTCCAGGCCGCGTGTTCTTCACCGTCGACTTCCGTCATCCCGATGACGCGGTGCTCGCGAAGATGGATACCGCGTTGCGCAAGGGCGTGGCCGAAATCGCGGACGGCATTGGGCTTGAAACCGAACTCGAACAGATCTTTTACTACGCGCCGGTCGCCTTCGACGCCGCCTGCGTGAAGTCCGTGCGCGCGGCCGCGGAGCGCTTCGGCTATTCGCATCGCGACATGGTGTCAGGCGCCGGACACGACGCGTGTTATCTGTCGCAAGTCGCGCCGACTTCGATGGTGTTCGTGCCGTGCGTCGACGGGATCAGCCACAACGAAATCGAGGACGCCACCGTCGAATGGATCGAAGCGGGCGCCAACGTGTTGCTGCACGCGATGCTGGAGCGAGCGTGCGAGCCGGTTTCATGACGCCCTAGCGGTTGCAGTCGCTTTTTACTCGCCTTACCCGTAGTGCCCATAAAACATGCCGTCCCGGCTCCGCTTCAGCGCAGCCGGCAGGTACGGCTACGTCCTCACATCGAAGAAGGAACGTGTATGGCCATCAAGCAAACCGGCGACATTGCGGCCCAGCGCCTGTCGCCCGAGCAGCTCTCATGCGAGTTTTCCGACATCGCGCCCTTGCTCGACCCGAGCGCGGCGGCCGCGGCAGCGAGCCGCTGTCACTACTGCTACGACGCGCCGTGCGTGAATGCGTGCCCGACGCGGATCGATATTCCGAGCTTCATTCGCAAGATCAGCAACGGCAATCTGAAGGGCGCGGCGGTGGACATTCTGTCGGCCAATCCGCTCGGCGGCATGTGCGCGCGCGTTTGCCCGACCGAGATTCTGTGCGAAGGCGCGTGCGTGCGTAATCATCAGGACGCGAAGCCGGTGGCGATCGGCGCGTTGCAGCGGCATGCAACCGATCACGCGATGGCACGCGGCGAACCGCTCTTCAAGCGCGCCTCCGAAACCGGGCGGCATATCGCGGTGGTCGGCGCGGGGCCGGCGGGGCTTGCATGTGCGCATCGGCTGGCGCTCGCGGGTCATCGCGTGACGATCTACGACGCCCGCGAAAAAGCCGGCGGCCTGAACGAATACGGGATCGCAGCGTACAAGACCGTCGACGATTTTGCACAACGTGAAGTGGCATGGCTGTGCTCGGTCGGCGGCATCGAGATCGAGCATGGCGTCGCGCTGGGACGCGATGTTCAGCTTGCGACATTGCGCCAGCAGCACGACGCGGTGTTCCTCGCGATCGGCCTTACCGGCGTGCGCGCGCTCGCCATGGACGGCGAGGACCTGAGCGGCGTGATGAACGCGGTGGACTTCATCGAACAGCTTCGCAGCGCGAGCGACCTCGGCACGGTGCCGGTGGGCCGCCGCGTCGTCGTGATCGGTGGCGGCAATACGGCTGTGGATGCGGCGGTGCAAAGCCGCAAGCTCGGTGCGACCTCGGTGACGATGGTGTACCGGCGCGGCGTCGAGTCGATGAGCGCGACCTGGGCCGAGCGCGACTTCGCGCAAACCTGCGGCGTCACGCTCGTCACGCATGCGAGCCCGGTGCGTTTGCTCGGCGCGGACGGCGTGATCACGGGTGTCGAGTTCGAGCGCACTTCACGCGACGGTGCAAAGGAACGCTTCGTGGTCGAAGCCGACATGGTGCTCAAGGCGATCGGGCAAACGCTGGTCGCGGTGGGTGTCGAACGCGAATTGTTGACGCTCGACGGCAGCCGCATCGCGGTCGATGCGAACGGGCAGACTTCGCTTGCCGGTGTATGGGCGGGCGGCGATTGTGCTGCGACCGGCGGTGTCGACCTGACCGTGCAGGCGGTGCAGGACGGCAAGGTGGCCGCCGCCGCGATCGACGCGCAGTTCGCCCGCACTGCCGCAAAGGCTGCATAGAGTCGCATAGAACCGCTCGATTCACGCCTGAGCAACCAGACAAAACACAGCAGTCCCCAAGGAGCCGAACATGGCCGATCTGCGCTGTACGATTGCCGGCATCACTTCGCCGAATCCCTTCTGGCTCGCTTCCGCGCCGCCGACCGACAAAGCCTACAACGTGAACCGCGCGTTCGAAGCGGGCTGGGGCGGCGTGGTGTGGAAAACGCTCGGCCTCGACCCGCATGTGGTGAACGTCAGCTCGCGCTACGGCGCGGTGCAATGGAACGGCCAGCGCATCGCGGGCCTGAACAACATCGAGCTGATCACCGACCGTCCGCTCGACGTCAACCTGCGCGAGATCGCGCAAGTCAAACGCGACTGGCCCGAGCGCGCGATGATCGTGTCGCTGATGGTGCCGTGCAATGAGCGCGACTGGAAGTGGATCCTGCCGCTCGTCGAAGACACCGGCGCCGACGCGGTCGAATTGAATTTCGGTTGTCCGCATGGCATGAGCGAGCGCGGCATGGGCGCGGCGGTGGGCCAGGTGCCCGAGTATGTCGAGATGGTCACGCGCTGGGTCAAGGAAGGCACGAAGCTGCCATGCCTCGTGAAGCTCACGCCGAACATCAGCGACATTCGATTGGGCTCGCGTGCGGCCTATAAAGGCGGCGCGGATGGCGTGTCGCTGATCAACACGATCAACTCGATCGTCGCGGTGGATCTCGACGCGATGTCGCCGCTGCCGATGGTCGACGGCAAAGGCACCCATGGCGGCTACTGCGGGCCGGCGGTGAAGCCGATCGCGCTGAACATGGTCGCGGAAATCGCGCGCGATGTAGAGACGCCGAATCTGCCGATCTCCGGCATCGGCGGCATTTCGACGTGGCGCGACGCCGCCGAGTTCATCGTGCTCGGCGCGGGCAGCGTGCAGGTGTGCACGGCCGCGATGCATTACGGCTTTCGCATCGTCGACGATCTCGCCGATGGCCTGTCGAACTGGATGGACGAAAAAGGCTACGCGACGCTCGACGACATTCGCGGCCGCGCGGTGCCCAACGTCACCGACTGGAAGTTCCTGAACCTCAAGTACGACATCAAGGCGCGCATCGATCAGGACAAGTGCATTCAATGCGGGCTGTGCCATATCGCCTGCGAAGACACGGCTCATCAGGCGATCATGAAAGAAAAAGATGGCGTCCGGCATTTTGAAGTGATGGACTCCGAATGTGTCGGGTGCAATCTGTGTATGCATGTGTGCCCGGTCGAGCAGTGCATCACGATGGAGCGCGTGGATAACGGCGGGTACGCGAACTGGACCACGCATCCGAACAATCCGGCGCGGGTGGGTGTGGCGCAAAACGCGCCGGCAGAGGCAGCAGAAACCGCTGAAGCCGCAGCGCATTCAGATGCGCCCGCGCCCGCGCATACCGCCAAGGCAGCCTGACACACGAAGCAGCCATAACAACGCAGCGCCGTACCGAACCTGTCTTTCCCCAAAGGCCCGACGCGCCAGCAGAAGCCGCAAGGGCCTCAACGATCCAGTGGAGATCTTTCGATGAAGCAGACAGCGCATTCCGTCGATCCGCAGTTCGCGGCCGGCGCGCAGGGCAGCGGTCTTTACAACGACGACCTTGCGCCGACCGGTCCCGCGCAGCGCACCTGGCGGTGGTATCACTTCGCCGCGCTGTGGGTGGGGATGGTGATGAACATCGCGTCGTACATGCTCGCCGCCGGCTTGACGGAGCAGGGCATGTCGCCGTGGCAGGCGGTCGTCACCGTGCTGCTCGGCAACCTGATCGTACTGGTGCCGATGCTGTTGATCGGTCACGCGGGCGCGAAGCACGGCATTCCCTATGCGGTGCTGGTGCGCTCGTCGTTCGGCACGAGCGGCGCAAAACTGCCGGCCTTGCTGCGGGCGATCGTCGCGTGCGGTTGGTACGGGATTCAGACCTGGCTCGGCGGCAGCGCGATCTATACGCTGCTGAACATTCTCACCGGCAACGCGCTGCATGGCGAGGCGCTGCCGTTTCTCGACATCTCGCTCGCGCAACTCGCGTGCTTCCTCGTGTTCTGGGCGCTGCAGATCTACTTCATCGTGCACGGCACCGAAGCGATCCGCCGGCTCGAAAGCTGGTCCGCGCCGATCAAGATCGTGATGTGCGTCGCGCTCGTGTGGTGGGCGACCTCGAAGGCGGGCGGCCTCGGCTCGATGCTGTCGGCGCCGTCGCAATTCGTGCCGGGCGGCAAGAAGGAAGGCCTGTTCTGGGTGACTTTCTGGCCGAGCCTCACCGCGATGGTCGGCTTCTGGGCGACGCTCGCGCTGAATATCCCCGACTTCACGCGCTTCGCGAAAACGCAGCGCGACCAGATCATCGGCCAGACGATCGGCTTGCCGGTGCCGATGGCTTTGCTCTCGGTGATCTCGGTGGTGGTGACGTCGGCGACCGTGGTGATCTACGGTAAGGCGATCTGGGACCCGATCGACTTGACGAGCCGCATGACCGGCATCGGCGTCGGCGTCGCGCTGATCATCCTGACGCTCGACACGATGTCGTGCAATCTGGCGGCGAATCTCGTGGGCCCCGCCTACGATTTTTCGAGCCTGTGGCCGAAGGGCATTTCGTATCGTGTGGGCGGCATGATCACCGCGACCATCGCGATCGTGATGATGCCGTGGAAGATTCTCGCCACCACGCAAGGCTATATCTTCACGTGGCTGGTCGGTTACTCGGCGTTGCTTGGTCCGGTGGCCGGCATCCTGATGGTCGACTACTTTCTGATTCGCGGCACCCGGCTCGACACGCGCGAACTGTTCGACGAGCAGGGCGAATACAGCTACACCGGCGGCTGGAACATCGGCGCGGTGGTCGCGTTGATCGTCGGCGTGCTGCCGAATCTGCCGGGCTTCCTGCACACCGCGTTTCCGGCGTCGTTTCCGAACGTACCGGCAATCTTCAACATGCTCTATACGTACGCGTGGTTCGTCGGACTCGCGTTGGCGTCGATCGTATACAGCGCGTGGATGAAGCTGAGCAAGGGACCGAGCGCACGCGTGGCGAGCGCCTGAGTACGGATGAAGTACGCAACATCGAAACCAGCAGTTCATAAGGAGGCGGCAACATGACGACCCTGATTCGCGGCGGCACGATTATCGACGCGGAGAACACATATCGTGCGGACGTGTTGTGTGCGGACCCGCAAGACGGCGGCACGATCCTGCAGATCGGCGCGCACCTGGAGGCGCCGGCGGGCGCGACGATCGTCGATGCGGGCGGGCAGTACGTGATGCCCGGCGGCATCGACCCGCACACGCACATGGAATTGCCATTCATGGGCACTACCGCGAGCGACGATTTCTATACGGGCACGGCGGCGGGTTTGTCGGGCGGCACGACCAGCATCATCGACTTCGTGATTCCGAGTCCGAAGCAACCGCTGATGGAAGCGTTCAACGAATGGCGCGGCTGGGCGGAGAAGGCGTCGGCGGACTACGGCTTTCACGTTGCGGTGACGTGGTGGGACGAGTCGGTCTATCGCGACATGGGCACGCTCGTGCATGAACACGGCGTATCGAGCTTCAAGCACTTCATGGCCTACAAGAACGCGATCATGGCCGACGACGAAGTGCTGGTGAACAGCTTCTCGCGTTCGCTCGAACTCGGCGCGCTGCCCACCGTGCATGCGGAAAACGGCGAGCTGGTGTTCCAGTTGCAGCGCCAGTTGCTGGCCAAAGGCTTCAAGGGTCCGGAGGCGCATCCGTTATCGCGGCCGCCCGAAGTTGAAGGTGAAGCGGCCAACCGCGCGATCCGCATCGCGCAGGTGCTGGGCGTGCCGGTGTACATCGTGCACGTGTCCGCGAAAGACGCGGTCGATGCGATCGCGCGTGCGCGCAGCGAGGGCTTGCGCGTGTTCGGCGAAGTGTTGCCGGGCCATCTGGTGATCGATGAAGCCGTGTACCGCGATCCCGACTGGACCCGCGCGGCCGCGCACGTGATGAGCCCGCCGTTTCGCTCGGCCGAACATCGCGAGGCATTGTGGCGTGGCTTGCAGGCGGGCCAACTGCACACCACGGCGACCGATCACTGCGTGTTCTGCGCGTCGCAGAAGGCGATGGGCCGCGAGGACTTCACGAAGATTCCGAACGGCTGCGGCGGTGTCGAGGATCGCATGGCGGTGCTCTGGCATCACGGCGTGAATTCGGGGCGTCTCACGCCGAATGAATTCGTGCGCATCACGTCGACCAATGCCGCGCAGATTTTCAACCTGTATCCGCGTAAAGGCGCGGTGCGTGTCGGCGCGGACGCCGACCTCGTGGTGTGGGACCCGAACGCTAGCAAAACGATTTCCGTGAACACGCATCATCAGAAGGTCGACTTCAACGTGTTCGAAGGGATGACGGTGCAGGGCATCGCGATGCATACGCTCACGCGCGGCGCGCTCGCGTGGACCGACGGTGAATTGCGCGCGGTGCGCGGCGCGGGGCGTTATCTGAAGCGGCCGCCCAATTCGGCTTACTTCGATGCGGTGCGGGTTGCTAACAAGCGGAAGGAGCCGCATCCGGTGGAGCGCTAGGGGCTGTTGCACCGGGTTGGCAGTGGTGCGGCGTCGGGCGTCCCGGCGCCGCGGCACGCGTTCATTGGGCCGGCCTGCCCCGAAAAGGCAGTGGCAAGAGCCGGCCGGGCCTAGTTTCGGTTCCCGATTCAGTCTGATACTCTGCGCACACTTAAGATCAAGCGTCGCTCATCGACTCAGAATGATGGACCTCAGGGCTTCCACTGCGATCGGGCAATTGCTCGCGCATCGCGAGCGGTTTCGCGAGGTTCGCCTTCGCGCCGGCATCTCCCGCCGTTGCGCATCACGACAGCGCGCACGCCGCGCAAGCGCCGCGCCTCGGCAATTCTGATCCTTTGAAAAATCCGGACGGTTTGCTACAGTCCGCCCATTCCGCTGGGCGCGAGTTCCGGTGGGAACGGTCGAATACAAGACCCGGCCACCGCTGTCGCAAACCTGACGGAGCCCCTCGATGAAGCCGATTCGTTCCATGGTATTGGCCACGCTGTTGCAAATGGCGGCGTGCCTGGCATTGAGTCCGGTATCGAGCCCGGCATTCGCTGGCGACGCACTCGCGCAAATCAGATCTACCGGCGTGCTCCGCATCGGCACGGAGGGCAGCTATGCGCCGTTCACCTATCACGACGATGCGGGCAGGCTGACCGGCTTCGACGTGGAACTCGGCACGGCGATCGCGCAGCGCCTGGGCGTGAAGCCGCAATTCATCGAAAGCAAATGGGACGGTCTGATCGCCGGTCTCGATGTGAACCGCTACGACGTGGTGATCAACGAAATAGCCATCACCGACGCGCGCAAGCTCAAATACGATTATTCCGATCCGTACATCACGTCGCACGCGGTGCTGATCGTCGCGGCGGACAACACCACGATCAGGAGTTTCGACGACCTGAAGGGCAGGAAGTCGGCCAATACGCTGACCAGCAACGTCGGCAGGATCGCGGCTGCGCACGGCGCGCAAGTGATCCCGGCAAAGGGCTTCAACGAGTCGATCGAACTGCTGGGCGCGGGGCGCGTCGATGCGACGGTCAACGACTCGCTGTCGTTCCTCGACCTGAAAAAGCACGCGCCGGATGCGAAGGTGAAGGTCGTCGCGATCGATACTTCGCCAGACAGCAGCGACAAGTCCGCGGTGCTGATCCGCAAGGGCAGCCCGAAGTTGCGCGCGGCGCTCAACAAGGCGATTGCGCACCTCAGGACAGACGGTACTTACGCGAGAATCTCGCACAAGTATTTTGGCAGGGACGTGTTCCAGTAAGCGCAGCGCAAAGCGGCGCACAAAATGAAGAGGGGACGCCGAAGCGCCCCCTCGCACACGTCAAGCGACTACAGCGCGCTCGAACCTCAAACCGCCACATCCTCCGTCGCGTCATTCAACGCGGCGTCGAAGAAACGCTCCTGAGCTTGCGCATTGGCGCGAGCATACGCGCGATTCACGCCGCTGATCACCGCGCGAATCGAGGCCGTCACCAGATTCGCGTCGATGCCGACGCCGAACGCACTGCCGGGCACATCAGGGCCGGCCATTTCGGCGACCGCGATCGCGCGCGCGTCCGCCCCTTGAGTCAACGCGCGTTCCTCATAGTGCTGAATCCGCACCGGCGCGCCGATCGCGTGCATCAACGCGTCGAGCGGACCATTGCCGGCGCCGCTCAGCACGCGGCGCGTGCCGTTGATTTCGACCGTGAGCTTGATATGTTCGCGTCCGTCACGCTCGGCGAGGCTATGGCCGATGTAATGAACCGGTTCGACGGTCCGCACATATTCCTGCTGGAACAATTCCCAGATCTGCGCGGGCGTGACTTCCTGGCCGCTGTCGTCGGTATAGCGCTGCACGGCCGAGCTGAAATCGACTTGCAGGCGGCGCGGCAACGCGACGCCATAGCCCTGTTCGAGCAGATAGGCGATGCCGCCCTTGCCCGACTGGCTGTTCACGCGGATCACCGAATCGTAGGTGCGGCCGAGATCGCTCGGGTCGATCGGCATGTACGGCACTTCCCAGATCGCGTCCGGCTTCTGCGCGGCGAAGCCCTTCTTGATCGCATCCTGATGCGAGCCGGAGAACGCGGTGAACACCAGATCGCCGACATACGGATGACGCGGATGAACGGGCAACTGCGTGCATTCCTCGGCGGTGCGCGCGACTTCGTTGATGTTCGAGAAATCCAGTTCGGGGTCGACACCCTGCGTGTACAGGTTCAACGCAAGCGTGACCAGATCCACGTTGCCGGTGCGCTCGCCATTGCCGAACAGGCAGCCTTCGACGCGATCCGCGCCGGCCATCACCGCGAGTTCCGCCGCGGCGACCGCGGTGCCGCGGTCGTTATGCGGGTGCACCGACACGATCAGCGAATCGCGGCGCGCGAGATTGCGGTGCATCCATTCGATCTGGTCCGCGTAGACGTTCGGCGTGGCCATTTCGACGGTGGCCGGCAAGTTGACGATGGCCTTGTGCTCGGGCGTCGGTTCCCAGATGTCGAACACCGCGTCGCACACTTCCTTCGCGAATTCGAGTTCGGTGCCGCTGAACACTTCCGGGCTGTACTGCAACGTGAAGTGCGTTTGCGGCGTGGCGTCGGCGAGACGCTTCATCGTGCGGGCGGCTTTTTGCGCGAGTTCCTTGACGCCGCTCTTTTCCAGACCGAAGACGATCTTGCGGAATTCCGGCGCGGTCGCGTTGTACAGGTGGACGATCGCGCGCGGCGCGCCGCGCAACGATTCGAAAGTGCGTTCGATGAGATCGTCGCGGGCTTGCGTCAACACTTCGATCGTCACGTCGTCGGGGATATGGCCGCCTTCGATCAACTCACGGACGAAATTGAAATCGGTCTGCGACGCCGACGGAAACGCCACTTCGATTTCCTTGAAACCGATCTGCACCAGCGTCTTGAACATGCGCATCTTGCGCTGCGCGTTCATCGGCTCGAACAGCGCCTGGTTGCCGTCGCGCAGGTCGGTGCTCATCCAGATCGGCGCGCGGGTAATGGTGCGCGACGGCCACTGGCGGTCCGTCAAATTGATGGGCTTGAACGAACGGTATTTGGTAGCAGGGTTTTTCAACATTTTCATCATCCGAGGTTGAGACCAGAAGGCTGGGAGTCGACCGGACGACAAAGAAGCGATACAAGGCCGCCGGTCGGAAACCGGGGCTGGGTCAGTTACTGGGGAATCAAGCGGTGCTTCGGTGTATCAGGTGGAAGCGCGCAGCAGCAGACCTAGCCCGGTAGAGCGGGCTAGTAGTAGCGATAGGGTGGTCTGGGCGCGGTACATAGTGCGCAATGGGAACATATTATCGGGACGGCGTCAAGGGGCGCCGACGATCAACGCAGCGGTTTCGCGAAGCGCAGGGTCATACGGTCCGATTCGCCGATCGCCGCGTATTTCGCCCGGTCGACGTCGCCGCCCTCGTAGCTCGGCGGCAGCGACCACACGCCGTGCGGGTAGTTTTTCGTGTCGCGCGGATTGCTGTTCACTTCGCTTTCGCCGAGCAGTTCGAAGCCGGCCGCCCGCGCGTGGGCGATCACGTAGTCCTGGCTCACGTAGCCGCTGTCGATGGTCTGTTGCAGAGACGTGCCCGGCGCCGCGCGGTGTTCCTCGACGCCGAGGATGCCGCCCGGCTTGAGCGCGGCATAAAAGGCGCGCAGGTTCGCGTCGATCTCGCCGTCCTTGATCCAGTTGTGGATATTGCGGAAGGTCAGCACCCGGTCGACGCTGGCGTCGGCGGGAAAGCCGCTGAACTGGCCCGCGTGCAGCGTGCCGACCACCACGTTGCCGTAGACGGCGGGCGTGGCCGCCAGTTTGCGCGCGAAAGCGGCGCGCCCGGCCTGCGCCTCGGCCGACGGCGCGCCTTGCGGGCCGTCGTACTGCGCTTCGTAAAGCTTGCCGTGGTCGTGCAGATACGGAGCGAGTATTTCCGTGTACCAGCCGCCGCCCGGCGCGATTTCGAGCACGCTTTGCGACGGCGTGAGTTCGAAGAATTGCAGCGTTTCTTTCGGATGACGGTAGAGGTCGCGCTCGCGGGCTTTGTTGGTGCGTTGCGGGCCCGAGATCGCGGCGTCGAGTAAGGCGGGATTGGCTGGTGCCGCTGACGTCGAAGTCGGCGTCGACGGCATATCCGGCGCCGCAGGGCCGGCGCAAGCCGCCAGCAGCAGCGCCGCGCCGAATGCCGCGAGCGTCGCATGCAGCGCGCGGGCGGGGGAGTGGGGTTGGGTGTTCATGGCAGCCATTATCGGGTGCGATCGGATCGGAAAGAAATCCGCAATCGACATAAGCTTAGGTTTGAGTCGAATTTGAGTTAGGGCGGTGATCGCACCGCTGCTCGAATCCGAAGAGCGCGCCCGCGCGTATAAATGGTGTGATCCCCGTACGCAGCGCGCTGCTGCGCCGAGGCCGAACGCGCGGACATGATCCCTTTCATCTCACTTTTCCGGAGGCTGGCATGAAACGAATATCGACGACATCGAGGGCAGTACTGGGCCTGCTGTGCGCCGCCTTGTGCGGGTTTGCCGCGCACGCGGGCGCGCAGGGCCTGAGCGTGCAGAACGACATGAACGCGCCGCAAAACAGCACGCGCCTAATGCCGGATGCGCCGCGCGGCAGCGAATATCCGACCCATGGCAACCAGCAGGCCGGCGAACTGAATCTGAACCCGACCGATCCGCGCGCGCAACTGGTCAACGGTCTGCCGAATCACGCCAGCGCGGGCGGATATGGCGCGCCGCTTGCCGGCGTGCGGACTTACGTGCAGCCGACGCAACCGATGCCGATGCCGACGCCGTCGAACTGAAAATTCGCACCCGCGACGGTCGTGCCGCATCGCGCGCCGGACAGCCGCGCATCCTTGCACGCACCACCGCCCCCGGTCAGATCCCGAACACGAGCCGCAACGTATCGTCGCGCGCGATCACCGATACGCCGATCGCCAGCAGGATCAGCGGCAGTAGCGCGGTGCCGTAGCGGCGGATCGGCGCGCCCAGCAGCGGATGCTCGACAAGCCATAACGCCGCCGCGCACCACAGCCCGGTCATGACGACGAACACCAGCGAGATCAGCGCGTTCTCGCTGGGCGTATGACTGGCGTACAGCGGCACATACACGGCGAGATTGTCGGAGCCGTTGGCAATTGCCACGCCGGCTACGGTCAGGAAGGATGAGGCGCGGGTTGACGAAGTTGAAGCCGCGTTGGACAGCGCGGCGGCAGCGGCCGATGCACTCGATGCCGTTGCGCCAGCGCCCGCGCGCGCGTCGTCCTGGCCGGCTTTCGTCCACTGCGCAAAGCCGGGCCCAAGGTGCTCCCACGCCTGGCTCAACCCGACTCCGATCGGCAGCAGGCCGAGCAGGCCGGGATATCCGGCGGGCAGATGCATCAGTAATGCCGCGAACAGGATTGATCCCGCGATCAGGATCAGCGAGCCCGCGCACTGTCCGGCGATCACGCGCTGTCGCCCGCTTCGCGCTTGCGCAAGGAACGCGAGCAGCACGAACAGGTTGTCGATATTGGTGGCGGCGTAAGCCACGGTCGCGAGAAGAACAAGGTTAAGCATGCGGGGGCGGGCGATACGGACTGAGTGAGAGTCAGGGAAATGGCGCGGCGCTCATCGGCGGATCGAGCCGGGCGTGCTGCGACGTGGCGATGGCGGACGGTCGACACGATGCCGGTGCGAATCGCCGCAGTCAAGCAGTCGCGGTGTCGCGTTTCTGGAAGTACACGGTCAACGAGCCTATCGCTCGATCAAGCCGGTATACGTGTCCGATGTCGATCGACAGGTCGGTACGCTACAATTGCCGACGGCTTGAAAAACGGAACGTCAATGAAGATTCGGACACTCTCTATCGCCTGCGTTACGACTGCTGCCGCATTGCTGGCCGCCTGCACGGCTGTCACCAGGAACTCGGGCGCATGTGAGCAGTTGATGCGAAACAAGCTGGCCGACACGTCGCAGGATACGCTGACAGTCGCGCATCGAGCCGTCGCCATTCGCGGCTCGCGGGTGGTGGTCGAAGGAACGATCGAGCATGTGATGACCGCTTCGGAAGTGGCGGCGGCCAAGCCGGCCGCGTCCGCGCTTGCGGCGTCCGCGCCGGCCGGGGCGTCGGGTGCGCGAGCGGCGTCCGTTGCATCGGGTGTTGGAGCGGCGTCGTCGGTAGGGGCTTCGAATGTCGAGGTGTCGACGCAGAAGCCGGCAAAGCCGAAGACGGTCAAGCTTCCAGCGGCGGCCGAGTGCACGTTCCACGGCGAGGAGCTGAACGTATTCCGCTGGCTGGCGCCGGCCAGGCTTGCCACGCCGGCCGAGGGGAAAGCCGCCGGTTAATGCGCATCGTCAGCGGTGCGGTACCGGCGAGCGTGCTGCCGGACAAGTTGCGCGGCACTTCTCATGGCACGGGGCGCGCGCCTTCGCCAGCAAATTGCAGTTCCGCAACGCCATGCGGCCGCTCAAGGAAACACCGCTTCGCAGACCGCAACGCGCAAACTCACTGCCGCTTGCCACACGCGACTCACACCGCTCGACCCCGGCATCACCGCTCACCTGAAGCCACCGCCCCCACACGCGTACTGTTGTTCGCCCGCAAAAGCTCCAACACGCTTTCGCCAAATGCCTGAGGCCGCCCTTCGAAGCACCGCTCCACCGCCCGCGTATCGATCAATCGCCGCCGCAACTCAGCGCGTTCAACATGACCATCGATCATCCGCACCGCAGCGGCGACATAGTCTTCCACGCTATCCGCCACGGCCCAGGACGGCATCCCCACCCGCTCGAACAGCGCACCATCGATCCGCTCGAACACTTCCGCCCCGCGCTTGCAGACGCCCGGTAGCCCCAGCGTGATCGCATCGACGATTCCGTTGGTATTGCCGAACGGAAACGGACTCAGAAACAGATCTGCCCGATTGACACGCTCCAGATAGCCCGCGTAATCGTGGAAGCCGTGCACGAGCGCGCCCGGCAGCGCGTTGCCGATCACGTAGCGCATCCGGTCGAGCGGCAGCCCGGCCGGCACGCCGCTCATGAAGTGAAACTCCACGGGCGTCGCCGCGCGCGCGACGATCTCGCGACATGCATCGAGAAAGCCTGGGTTCAGCTTCATCGCGCTCGCCGTGATGACGATTTCCAGCCGCTCGCGCGGCGGCGGAATCCGCTCGACGATATCGGGCAGCGCCACCGACGGCCGGTACGGCTGACCGTCTTTCGGCAGAATCATCAGGCGTTCGCTGAAGCAGGCTGGGTCGCCGACGTAGTCCGCCTCGACGCTGACGCAGTCGATCTTGTCCGAATGCGTGGTGGCCGGGTGACCGAGACCGGCGATCTGCAGCGGCGCGACGCGCAGGTTCGACATGAACACCGTCAGCACGAACATGCCGACGCTCGGCATATACAGCACGTCCGGCTGTTCGGTCTCGGCGAAGTCGCGGATCGTTTGCAGGCACTCGCCGATGTAATCCGGCTCCTTCAGCTCGATGAAGCGATCGAACACCGCACGCCCGAGCTCGTCGACCGCGTAGCCGAAGCCGAAGCCCACCACCTCGAAATACTCGCGCGCGGCTTCGAGCGTGCGCGAGTGCGTGCGGTAGATGGAATGGGCGCCGCTGAACCACTCCAGCACGACGATCATCAGCGGTTTCCGCGCGTGCCGTGTGCGGCGCACGCGTTGCGCGGGCAGCGGCTTGGGCCGTGACTTCGGCTTCGGCGCCGGCAGATCGGTCAGCCCCAATTGCGCCAGCTTGCGCCGCACGAGTTCGTTGATGTCCCGCTTGATTTCATGCCGGCGCGGCGTATCCGCATAGCTGCAGAACATGTAAGCGTTGTGCAGCAAAGCGGTCGGCAGGTCGTCGAGATCGTCGATCTGCCGCAGTTTGCCGGGCAGCCATTCGATCAGCGCCTCGCGCTTGAGATGCGCGTTCGCCGAGCCTTTGAAGACCGGCGCGAGCAGGACCAGCGCAAGGCTGGCCGCGAGTGTTTTGTCGTGCGCCCACAGCGCGGCCAGGTCGAGTTCCAGTTCGGACTCGGTCGAATACAGCGCGCACAGTTTTTCGACGAAGCGGTCGCCGGCGAGAAACTCCGTGTTCTGCGGACCGCGCGGATTCAGGTGGCGCGCCACATGGTCCGCATTGCCGAACGGCGTGCTGGCGAACAGCAGGCCGGTCCATTCGTGCAGCGTGAGCAGCAGTCTGAAACAGCCGGGCGGCAACTCGAACTGCGGGTCGGCGAACAACGTCGAGGCCGCGCTCGCGAGGCGCGTGCAGAAGCGCTGGCGCTGCTCGGCCGCGCTCAGACCGAGCATGCCCGAGGCGAGGAAGCTCTCGTCGAGCTTGCCGCGTTTCTGTTGCAGGAGCGCCAGCGCGGCGATCAGCTGGATCGAAGCTTTGACGTGCTGTCGCGTATAAACGAGTTGTTCGAAATCGTCGAGCGAAAAAGTGGGGTCTTCCATCGGGCGGTTTTTTCAATATGGATCGCTAACTTTCTTGAAAAGAAGCTGGCGGGAACCTCGAATTGTGACCGCCGCCCTATACCAAATTCCGCTCGCCAATGAATTTGCGAAGTTTCCGCGTAGTCGGGAATCTCGCCCGGCCCGTCATTGCGCCGCAGCCGCGCGCTCAGAATGCGTAATAAGGCCCCGGCCCGGCCGATGTGTCGCGCGACGCGATCGCCGTGTAGACACGTCGTCCGAAGAAGAACGGCAAGCCCCAGCTGAAGCTCCGTGCAGCCACGCCGGCGAGGTTGTTGAACGCGTTGTTCGATGATCCGAACAGCAGGGTCGAATTGCCGATCGAGAACGACACCGTGCTCGACATACCGTTCGTGCCGGCGATGACGGCGCTGGCCGTTTGCGGCGAACTCGGGCAGTACCAGTAGCCGCACTGCTGGAGCTGGGTATCGGGGAAGAAGATCCCGTTCGAGCCGCTGTCGATATAACTGCGCGCATAGGTCTGGCCGTTCTCGGTCGTGACCACGTAGCCGCTCGTCGCATTCGCCTTGACGACGCTCGCGCCTGCGAGCGTGTTGTTCGCCTGGGTGTCGATGCCGAAGATCAGCGAGCCCGCTACGCTGGGCGCGCCGGTGTCGGCGATGGCGGGAAGGTCGATCACCACGCCGTTGTTGTCGAGCGCGAAGCGGCTTACCGGATTGGTCACCTGCTGCGCGAGCGCCTGCGCGCTCGCCACACAGTTGCCGCCGGCGGTGCACCTGTAGTACCAGCGCGGCAGCGCGGCGCTGGCGCAGCCGCCGCCGCAGTCGGACGTGAACAGGCCCACGCCGAGAATGCCGTTGCCACGCAGGCTCGCGACCGTCTGCATCGCCGGGCCGGCGCTCGCGCAGTCGGCGGGCACGGTGGGGAGCGTCGCGTCGGCGATCAGATGGATCGGAATCGATGCGGCCAGCTGGCCGGCCATGCGCACGTCCGCGCTGCGCACCGCCCCCCACGTGTAGCCGCTGCCGAACGCTGCGCATTCGCCCGTGACGCCGCTGCCCGAGGGCAGCGCCGGCAGCGCGAGACTGGCCGGCAGCGCTGAGGCGAGAATTCGCAGGCCGTTCGAGCCGGTGTCGACCTGAATATCGTCGATCGTCGCGCAGTTGCTGGTGCCGGACTGGCAGACGGTGACGCTGGTTGTCAACATGTTGCGCGTCAGGCCGGGCGCGACGGTGACCGAGATCGGCTGGACGTTCGGCGTAGTCGACTGAGGCACGCTGACGGACGCGCCGGAGCCAGACGCGCCGGACGATGTGCCGGCCGCGGGTGTGCTGGCGCCGCCCGGGTTGCTGGGCGCGCCGGTCGGCGATGAGCTGGCCGGGGTGTCGCCACCGCCGCCGCCGCAACCGGCCAGACACGCGCAAACGAGAAGCAGGGCATGGAGTCGGGAAGAGGCTGTCATGTCAAGGTCTCGGTTGTCATCGAGGGGCGTTGAGGGCTCGGCCGCGTTATTGCAGGTCGTGCGCGGTGACGCCGGGCGGCAGCGCAGCGGGCAGCCACGCGCGTCCAAGGTAGCCGCGCATCGGGCCGCCGGATTCGACGATCACGTCCGGCCGCGCGATCCGCGAGGTGTGCAGGTTGCCGTCGCGCACCGACGTGGCGGCGCCCGTGTGATAGGAGTCGGCGTACTTGCCGAGCAACGCGTCCAGATCCGGCATGGTCGGGCCTTCCCACGCATAGCCGACGATCCGGCCGGTGCTCGTCGCGTATTCGTTGATCGTGGTGTTGCCGGCATCGGTCAGCGTGCGCACGCGCAGCGCGCCGTTGAGCAGCGTGCGTGGCGCGCTCGCGGCCGCGTCGGCGTGATCCGGCATGGTGCCGCCCAGTTCGGCATGCGCGGCCGAGCTCGCGCAGAGGACGCCGGTCGTGAGCGCCCAGACGGCGAGGGGGCGGCAAAAACGTGACTTGAGCATGGTGGTCGGCCTCGTGGTCCGGCGTGGTCGGGTCTTATTGAGATATCCGAAATCACGGTAACACCCGGCCTTCTCGATGATTGAATTGGGCGTCGTCAGCGCATCGCGCGCGATCTCAAAATAGTCGCCGGGCGCGTCAGAAAAGTTCGTTTTAAAACAAGGATCTGACGCAAATGTAGGGATCGTCCGATTGTTGATTCGGAAAAGTTGTCAAACGTTAAATATGCGGGTGGAAGGCAGCTTGCGCGGCGGCGCGGATGACGGCTTTGCTGGCGAAAATGCGCGGAAAGATGGGCTGAAAGAGGTGCTTTGCGCACGCTCACGGGCCGCGCCACGGCGCGCGTTGCGCGCGTGCGCACGCTGCCCCATTCGCGGGCAAACCCCAGTTTTTGCACATGGCTCGCCGGGACCGGTAAAATGTTGGGTTGATCCACGGAAACTTGCCGTGGCGTAGCGGAAGGATTCCCCGAACATGACTGATCTTCGTCTTACCAAGCGGTTTGCAGTAATGCTGATGGCGGGCGGGCTGGTCGCCGGCTGCGGCACTTCGTCGCCGACCAAAATCGACTACAAGAGCGACTCCAGATCGAAGCAGGTGTCACTCGCCGTGCCGCCGAACATGATCGATGAGACGGCCGATCAGCGTTCGTTGCCCCCGCAAGGCGGCGAAACGTCGTTGTCCTCGCTCAAGCAGGTCCAGGCGCAAGCGCCGTCGAACAGCGGTACGGTGCCGGTGGTGCCGCCCGTCAGCGGCATGCATATCCAGCGTGACGGCACGGAAAGCTGGCTCGTGATCGACGACAAGGCGCCCGACGCCGCATGGGCGCCGATCCGCCGCTTCTGGCAGGAACAGGGCTTCCTGCTGGTGGTCGACCAGCGCGACAAGGGCGTGATGGAAACCGACTGGAACGAATCGTACGCGCAGATTAACGACGGCTTCATCCGCAACACGCTGTCCAAGACGATGGGCAACAGCTACGTCACGTCGGAGCGCAACAAGTACCGCACGCGTCTCGAACCGGCGCCGAACGGCGGCACCTACGTGTTCATCAGCCAGAAGGGCATGCGCGAGGCGCTCACCGGCACGAACAACGATTCGAGCCAGTGGCAGCCGAAGCCGAACGATCCGGCCCTGGAACAGGAATATCTGAAGCGCCTGATGGCGGCGCTCGCGCTGGCCGATGCGCGCGCGAAGTCGGGCGGCGGCCAAACCGCCGAGCTGACGCCGGCCGGCACGCAAACGGCGCCGAACGCGGCGACCGCGAATGCGAAATCGGCGGCTGCGGCCACGGCCGCGCAGAACGTCTCGCTGTCGGCCCAGCAGCCGATGCCGGATGCGGACTCGGCGAACACGGGGGCGCAGTTCTCGTCGACCGAACTCACGCTCGGCGAGCCCTATGACCGGGCCTGGCTGCGCGTGGGCCTCGCGCTCGACCGCAGCAACTTCACGGTCGACGACCGCGATCTGAGCCGTGGCCTGTACTTCGTGCGCTACGTCGATCCGAAGGACATGTCGTCGGCCGAACAGGGCTTCTGGAGCCAGGTGTTCCACGGCAAGAAGGAGAAGGTCGCCAAGCAGTATCGCGTGAACGTGCGCGCGGTGACGCCGGATCAAACGCGCGTGGCCGTGGTCGACGACAAGGGCGCGATCGACGAAAGCCCGCAGGCCAAGCAGATCATGAGTCTGATGGTCGATCAGCTGCACTGAGCGACGCGTTAGCAGGTAGCGCAGTTGTTTGAAGAACCGCCCGGGAGCGATCCCGGGCGGTTTTTTTATGGCTGCGGCTCGCTAAGGTCGCGGCCTCGGTGGCCCCGTCGTCTATCCTCGTAGGGCGCGGTCTCGCCCGCACTCCAACGGAGTGCGGGCTATGTTCGGGTAAGCGGAATTGAATGTGGTGAGCCGAAGCGGCCAAGGGTGGCGGCCGCCCCGTCGAGGCAAGAGGGGAACGAGAAAATCGCGCGAGAACGGTAACGGTGAAGCCACCGCGGCGGGGGCGCCCGCCGGGCGGCGCGGCCAAACAATAAAGGTTTGGCCCCCCGCGGGGCCGCACAAGGGACGCC
>NZ_JARESU010000420.1:0-1464 GCF_046027075.1 Paraburkholderia sp. RL18-085-BIA-A
CTCCAGAGAGGGATGTACCTAGGTAAACGGCGACGAGAAAGCCTTTGAAGCACGGGCAAGAGAAGCGAACATCTCGCGCGAGTTCAGCGTCCGTCGGATGCGCTAGCGTTCGCCGCGTTGACGGTTTGATATTGGGATGTCATCAAAAAAGCGAGACGGCCAGTGACCCGCTGCACTAACCCTTTTCTGGTTTGCGTGCCTGGGGGCTGGTGTCATCGACATCGAAGGAGACGGTGCTGGTCGTATTCGAGCCCACTGGCTCGAGGCGCGTTTGTGTGCGGGCATTACTTAAAAACGGCTTTAGAGGCCCCGCAATGTGCGCAGGAAATTCTTCGTGGAATGCACGAAAAGTCGCGTCGATAGAGTGGCGAATGGCTTGGACGACCTTTCTACACCGGACCCGCCCCAGAGGATTTCCGTGGTCGCGCCCGGGCGGCGTGGGCTAGTCGAACACCGGTGATGGCGCGGGAGGCGTGGGCGTCGGTTGTCTTGGCGTTGGCGGTAGCGGCGTCGCGATTGTCGCGTACTGACCTACTGAGGCACCCCGAACGAGCCGAGGCGCCTCCTCTCTCGCAGGCGCTTTGCATTTCAGTGCCGGGTGGGTGTGGCGCGCCGTCGCACTCAACGAACACTCCAGCCGGCAAAGTGTGCGAACTGCGGGTCCAATCGCCAGTGGTCCCACGGTTCGTATGCTCTGCATTCAGGAGCTTATCTATTTCTGCTATCCCGAGGTCAGGCGCGTGGCCATTGGCCGCGAGCCAGTGAGCCTTGAAGGAAACGTACTGAGGCTTTCGACACATACCGCACGGACGATGGCCCGTGCTAAGCGCGGTCGCTTCGTCAAGGAATAAAAGCTCGGTGTAACTGCCTGGCTGCATCAACGGCTGGCGGCTCCAGCCTTTGTACGACAATTGGCAAGTCACCGAGGCTTTGATTTTCCAACTGTGGACGATACGCCCTTCGGCATCGTGGATTTCGCCTCGGTTGCCGAGCCATGCCGCCGAGGGGCACAGGTTCTGGATGGTTCCGGTCGGGTCAACACCGTTAGGAAGAGGCATATCAATATTGGATTTGTCTTGTGGCGATGACATGGTGCAGCGACGCCGTTGATTCAGCTCACCATACTAGCCTGCAACTATCACATGTCGTCGGCGTACGTTCCAAGACCAGATGGGCTACCTAGCTGCGTCGCAAGGTCGTTCAGGTCCGTGGCCTCGTAGTCCCAACGCTGCTCGGCACGCAGGTCGCTCTGTTGGCTCGGGCCGTGTTCAAGCGGCCTCACGACAAAGGCGGTTTTCAGTCCGCACTGATGTGCTGCTGCCAAATCGCCGTTATGCGCTGCGACCATGCAAACTTCTGCGGGGTCCAGCCCGAGAATTTCGGCGGTATCGACGTAGACTTGTGGCGACGGCTTATAAGCTTTAACGACTTCCGCTCCAAGAATGGCGTCCCACGGAAGCGCGG
>NZ_JARESU010000421.1:0-1456 GCF_046027075.1 Paraburkholderia sp. RL18-085-BIA-A
GCCCCTATGTGATTCGTCAAGCATTAGGGGCGGACTTCGGTTGATAGAAGGCACCGTCACGCAGCATGGCGAACAGCACGTCGCACCGTCGTCTGGCAAGAGCGATGAGCGCCTGATTGTGGCGCTTGCCCTGCTGGACCTTGCGAGCGTAGTAGTCCCTCGAGACGGGGTCCCGCAAGGCGGCAAAGGCGGAGAGGAAGAGTGCTCTCTTTAGGACCTTGTTGCCGCGTCTGGAGGGGTGTTCGCCACGGATGGACGAGCCTGAGCGTCGGGTGACCGGAGCGAGGCCGGCGTAGGCGGCGAGATGCGCAGCTGAAGCGAAGGCTTTGTGGGCGACTTCCGTGAGGAGTCTGGCGGCGGTCCTGACGCCGACTCCGGGCATGCTGGTCAGGACCGGCCAAAGAGGGTGTGCGTGCACCAGGCGTTCGACTTCGCTGGCAACCTCGTCGCGTTGTTTGCGCAAAGATGCGAGTTGCTGGGCCAGACGCGGCATGACGATGGTTGCTGCCTGAGTACCGGGTACGACCACAGCCTGTTCGCTGAGCGCCTGAACGATTTCGGCAGCAAGGCTTTTGCCCATGCGAGGTGCAAGTTTGGTGAGGCGGTTGGCGAGTGTTTTTTCGCTGGTCGCGGCAAGCTCGGCGGGCGACGGGTACCGCTCAAGCAGATCGAGCACGGCCGGATGGTCGAGGCGCGGCCCCAGAACCCGTTCCAGTGCGGGATGGATCTGGGTAAGCAGGCCGCGAATGCGGTTACTGGTCTGCGTGATCTGCGCGGCGAGATCGTCGTCGAAACCGCACAACATGGTGAGTTCGGCGAGCCGCTCGTCAGCCAGTCGAAGTGAGCGCAGCGTGTGCGGCATCGAGCGGGCGGCCTCTGCAATGATGGCGGCATCGCGGGCGTCGGTCTTGGCTTCGCCCGCATGCAGATCAGCGATGCGGCGCATGGCCAGACCTGGCAGATAGGCGACCAGAACGCCTTCGTCGCGGGCGACTGCCAGCGGCAGCGCACCGATGGTGGCGGGCTGGTCGACGACGAATAGAAGTTGGCCGTGCGCCTTGAGTTCGGTGATGAGGGCGCGCAGTTTGGTCTCATCGTTTGGAAGCGCTTTGTTGTACAGGCGCTTTCCGGTCCGATCGAGAGCGACGGCGTGATGATGGCCTTTACCTACGTCAACGCCGACGAAGACATCGACGGAGTCATGTTTTTGGTTTTCTTGCATCGAAATGTTTATGCAGATTGAGCTGGTTGGCCTGCAACATCGGTGGCAAGTCTCGGCATCCACGTTACGGACGGCCTCAAGATATCCTGGCCGAGCCCCTATTAGCGATCACCAGCCACCCACCAGGCCCGGTGACAACACCCCCCGGATCATGACTGCGACTGGGGGCGGGAATCATGCCGGGCCTGGCTGGCCAAATCCTCAATTATCGAGGAGTGAAGATAGTAACGGGGG
>NZ_JARESU010000422.1:0-1445 GCF_046027075.1 Paraburkholderia sp. RL18-085-BIA-A
CCTTCACCGTCGACAACCGTCCCGACATTGCGCCCGCCCAACGACTGCACGACATCGAGCACCTGGCTCGCATTCAGTCCGTACCGGGCCACCGCGTCGCGCTTGACTATGACACGCAGGTAAGGCTGGCCCGTCGTCTGCTGCGCCGCGACGTCTGCCGCACCCGGCACCCGCGAGATTACAGCCGCAACCCGTTCGGCGGTATCGTGCAGTGTTTGCAGATCGTTCCCGTGAATCTCCACGGCAACATCGGCCTGGACGCCAGCGAGTATGTCGTCCATGCGCATCTGGATCGGTTGCGCCCAATCGAGCGTCAGGCCTGGGACGGCGCGATCCAACGCCGCGGAGTACCTGGTGACGAGCCCGTCCTGGGTTTGCGCCGTCTTCCACTCGGATTGTGGCTTCAGCATGATGAAGGTGTCGCTTTGCTCCACGCCCATCGGGTCGGTCGGAATCTCCGAGCTGCCGCCTAGCGTGACAGCGGACTGCACTTCGGGAAAGCGCATCAGCGTGCGTTCAACCATGGTTTGCGCCTCTACCGCGGACGGCACGGATATGCCGGGCAGCTTCGTCGTCGTGACGGTCAGCGCCCCTTCGTCCAGGCGCGGCAGAAATTCAGCGCCCAGCCTCGTGGCGGCGAAGGCCGCGACCGCGAGCAGCGCGACGGCGAGCCCCATCGTCAGCGCAGGCTGTTGCGCGGCACGCGCGAGAACCGGTTCATAGCGCAGGCGCACCCACTGAAGGATGCGGCTCTCACGCTCTGCAACCTTGCCGCGCAGCAACAGGCTGGCGAGCACCGGCATGACCGTCAACGTGAGGACGAGCGACGCGAGCAGCGCGAAGATAACGGTCATCGCCATCGGCCTGAACATTTTGCCTTCAACGCCTTGAAGGCTCAGTATCGGAAGGTAGACGGCCGTGATGATGAGGACCGCGAACGTCACAGGACGGGAGACTTCTTTTGCTGCCTCCAGCACGAGCGGGCGTAACGGCCGATTGGGCGCTTCGGCGCGCCGTCGCACGACGTTTTCGATCATCACGACCGCACCGTCGACGAGCAGGCCGAAATCGATTGCGCCGAGACTCATCAGATTGCCCGACATTCCCGCACCGTACATGGCGATGACGGCGACGAGCATCGACAGCGGAATCGCCGTTGCGACGATCAGCCCTGCGCGCGCATTCCCGAGCAGCAAAAGCAGCACCGCGATGACGAGCACGGCGCCTTCGACCATGTTGTGAGCGACCGTATGCAGCACCCGGTCCATCAGGTCCGCGCGGTTATAGTAGGGCGCAACTTCGACGCCGGGCGGCAGCGTCTGGTTGATTTCCTTGATCGCGTCCTGCACGCGCTGTGCGACGACGCGCGTGTTTTGCCCGATGCCCATCAGCACGACGCCGACGACGGCTTCGCCTTTGCCGTCACGCGTGACCGCGCCGAGCCG
>NZ_JARESU010000423.1:0-1438 GCF_046027075.1 Paraburkholderia sp. RL18-085-BIA-A
AACAACACGCTCGACTCCAACTGGCGCGCGGCGATCTGATTGGCGACGATCTGATTCGTCAACGCGATCGTCTGCGCGGTCACGACGTCGAGATAGCTGACCGCGCCCGCGTTGTAGCGGTTCGTCGTGAGCCGCAACGACAGATCGGCGGCGGTGGTCGCGCGCTGCTGGCTGGCGGCTTCGTCGGCAAGCGCGTTCAACGCCGACAGGTTGTCCTCGACCTGCTGGAACGCCACCAGCACGGACTGGCGATAATCGGCGACCGTGCCGTCGTACTGTGCGTTCGCGCCATGCAACGTCGCGCTCCGTTGGCCGCCGTCAAACAGCGTGCCGACCAGTTGCGAACCGAGCGACCAGAACAGACTCGGCGCGCTTAGCCACGGCGCAAAGAAAGTGCTCTCCAGCCCCGCGCTCGCCGACAGCATCAGATCGGGGAAGAACGCCGCGTGCGCGACGCCGATTCGCGCATTGGCCGACGCCACCCGCCGTTCAGCGGCGGCGATATCGGGACGCCGCTCCAGCAATTGCGACGGCACGCCGACCGGAATGGCGGGCGCCGCCGCGAGCGAACCGTTCGGCGGCAGCGTGAAAGTCGACGCCGGTTCGCCGATCAACGTGGCGATCGCGTGCTGCATCTGCGCGCGTGGCACGTCGATGTCGGTATCCTGCGTGCGCGTCGCCTCCAGCTGCGTGGTGGCCTGCGCGACCGCCGACGCGTCGATCGCGCCGTTGTCCAGTTGCTGCTGCAACAGCTTCAACGCGGCGGCGTACGCGCTCACGCTGTCGTCGAGCAGCTTCTTCTGCGTGTCGAGCGAGCGCAGCGCGAAATAGTCGGCGGCCAGATCGGCGCTCATCGACAGACGCACGCCTTCGAGGTCCGCCTCGCTCGCCTCAGCGTCGGCTCGCGCGCCGGTCACGGCGTCGCGCACCCGGCCGAACAGGTCCGGCTCCCAGCTCGCCGTCACGCCCACGGAATAGTCGGGCACGGTCTTGCCGGCGAGCGCTCTGTCTACGACGTTCTGCGAAGTTCGAAAGCGCTGCTGCGCGACTCCAGCGGTGACGGTCGGGAAAAAGCCCGCGCGCTGATAGTCGACCAGTGAACGCGCCTGCTGCACCATCGAGACTGCCTTGCGCACGGTCTGGTTCGACACGTCGATGCGCGCTTCAAGCTGGTTCAGCACTGGATCGTCGAACACAGTCCACCAGGGGCCGCGCGGCGCCGCGTCGGCGGGCGCGGCCTGCGCCCAGCCGGGCGTCGCGCCCGCGTATTGCGCCGGCACGGCGGCGCTGGGCCGTTGGTAAGGCGGCAAGGTCGAGCATGCGCCCAGCAGTGCGCCGATCAGCGTGGCAACGACCGAGCGGCGCAGCAGCGGCCTTGAAGCAGACATGGAAAACATCGGCAAATCCTTTCGATGACAGGGCTCAGCCATGCGCGGCC
>NZ_JARESU010000424.1:0-1436 GCF_046027075.1 Paraburkholderia sp. RL18-085-BIA-A
GTAAGCGACATTTGGCGGCCGTCTTGACGATCAGAATTTGATCTCGAAGAGGCGTTCGTTGAGGCCCTGGAGGTCAAAGGCAGCAGGATCGAAACTACCGCCACACCAGTCGAGCAACCGGTGGTGTTCCTCATGAGCGGGATCAATGATCGCGTCGAGGAACTCGATGTAGCCGGGTACGCCGCCAACATCTTCCGGCGGACAGGCATTGCGGCCGCCCAGGCAGATGGGCGAGCGCAGCTCAGGGTCAGGCGGCAGGACCTTCTCGACCTTCACACGATGCTGCCAGTTGTCGCCGTAATCGTAGATGTAGGTGAATGACTTCAGCGCACCGAGCGCCTTGCCCAGGCTCGCCCGCGCTTCGTTGAGCATCGGCGGGTCACTCGGGAAGTCCGGATCGGGCACCCCGTAGTTGGTATCGTCGAACACGAATTCGTGCATGTGGCCGCCATCCCATCCCATCGCCAACAGCAGCACGACATGCAGCTTCGGCAGCTTGATCGAGGCAGGGACCAGCACCCGCCTCCAGACCGCCGGCTTCAGATACTTCAGCTCGATGTGCAACTGGTAGACCGGTACCTGTGAATTGATCGCGCGTAACGCGGGTTTGCGAGTTGATGCCATCGTCACGCAGCCTGCTGGAGCGGCTGCTCTACCGGCATCAAACGCCACGGCAGCAACTCGTCGATTCGGTTGATGGGATGCTCGGCGATGCGCTCGAACACCGTACGCAGATACGTATACGGTTCGATGCCATTCAGGCGTGCCGTTCCGATCAGGCTGTAGATGACCGCCGCACTCTGTCCACCGCCGTCAGAACCAGCGAACAGATAGTTGCGCCTGCCGAGAACCAGCGGCCTGATCGATCGCTCCGCGGTGTTGTTATCTATCTCGATGCGCCCGTCTTCACAGTAGCGCACCAGCGCAGGCCAGTTCCCCAGCGCATACCGGATCGCCTTGCCAAGGCCCGACTTCACCGAGACCTGCGCAAGCGTATGTTCGAGCCAGTCCTTCAGTGCACCTGCGAGCGGCAATGCCCGCGCCATGCGCACCGACTGCCGGACCTCCGGCTTGCGGCCGCGCACCTCGCGCTCGATGGCATACAGCGCCGCGATGCGGCTGAGTGCCTCCTGCGCTACCGGCGAACGCTCCAGTTCGTACAGGTCGTAGAACTTGCGCCGCACATGCGCCCAGCACGCTGCCTCGATGATCGTGCCATCGCGGTACAGCGCGTCGTAGCCACTATAGGCATCCGCCTGCAGGATGCCCGACCAGCCCTGCAGATGCGTGCGGGGTCGCTCTCCCTTGCGGTCGGGCGAGTATTGGTACCAGACCGCCGGGGGTGCCCGGCTGCCCGCCGGCCGGTCATCGCGTACGTACGTCCACAACCGCGCCGTACGCGTCTTGCCGCGTCCGGGCTCCAGCACCGGGACGGG
>NZ_JARESU010000425.1:0-1428 GCF_046027075.1 Paraburkholderia sp. RL18-085-BIA-A
TAAATGACGTGGAACGACACCGCACAGGAGGTAACATGAGCCCAGTCTCGGATCTCTCAGTCTTGTTAAAAACGTTGGAGCCAGTGCTTAACCCGGGCGTGTTTGTGTTTGCCTCGGTCGAGGACGGTAACGCAATTGACCCTGCCGTCATCGTTGCGTCAATTCGCGAGCCCGAGGGCTTGTCTGTGGTTACGAGTGAGGCGGATGCGCGGATCAGCGGTTTGAATACCTTGTTCAAGTGTGCGTGGATTACCTTGACCGTGAATTCAGCATTGGAGGCGGTGGGCTTGACCGCAGCATTCGCTACTGCATTCGGTAATTCCGGCATCAGCTGCAACGTGGTGGCGGGCGCCTACCACGATCATATTTTTGTCCCCCTGGAATTAGCAGACGCGGCGATGCATGCACTTCATCTGTTGCAGGCGGATGGAGTCACCGGGCAACCACGGGCGAATATTGCTTCGTTTTTTTCGGATCTAACGTTAAGAGGGCCCACGTCAGACGCAAACCGGCCACTTTCGGCCGTTGGCAATCGCGCTCTCCTAGACCATTCAAGCGGCCGCTCCGCTCAACTTCCCTCACGGCCTGCAAACTTCCACCGGACCCCAACTCCCTCCGCGGCAGCAGTGATATTCAGGGCAGCCGGTACCCGGACCTTGAGGTTTGGCGCACCATATCTGGCGCTCCCCATCCATGCAAGACGTGCCAATTGCTTGTTTCGGAAGTTCTGACTGACTTGACGGTGGCGCAGTCATTTGTGAGCACGCGGTCACGGTGAACAGCGCTCCATGCGTAATTATCACATTTGCAAGCCGAAGCAATTTCATCGCACCTCCGCGTCGGTTTGATCTTCGCCGCAAAAATCGCTTAGTCCACGGTCAGCCACGGCACGAGTCAGCGGGGTAAGTAAAATATAGGTTCCAAATGACCGGTGAGCAAACCGGTGCAACCTTTGAAAGTGCCGAAAGACCGCTTCAGGCGTCAACTTGCCGCCTGACTCGAAGGAAACGGCCGTAGTATTTTTAAGCCGTCACTGACTTGCTCCTCGGTCGAGTGACCGAGTCACTGGGTCGACAAGAGGCAGTCGTGCTGGCTCGAAAGCATCCGCTCACGAAGTGCGCGCGGTGGCAACCACGACTGACGTCGTATGGCAAGAGCGACTTGTCTGGCCCGACGTCCGTGTATCCCAGGGCGGTTTCAAATGCCAAGTGCAACGGCCGGGTTTAACCGGTTGCGGGTTTCCGTCCATTGCGAACGGAAGAACTACGATGGCCGTTGGTGATCGTGCGAAGCCAGGCACATCGTTGTGAAAAGCGACAGGTATCTCGATATCGAGGTGTACATTATGATCAGGAATGCGAACGCAACAGGCGTGAGCGATCATGGCGCATGGCGCCGTCAGTGAAGTGCGAGCCCCGCGCTGGTTCA
>NZ_JARESU010000426.1:0-1426 GCF_046027075.1 Paraburkholderia sp. RL18-085-BIA-A
CTGCTCGCGCTCATACATGTTTTCGGCCCATTTGCCGATTACGACGGTGGCGGGGGTGCTCGGCGGGATGGAAGTGATCGAGCGGGAGCCGGAACGGATCGTCCGCCTGCACGAGAACGCCGTCTACCTGGAGGCTGGACTGAGCGCGCTCGGTTTCAAAACCTTCCGCGAGGCCTCGATCATTCCGGTTCGAATTCCTGTGGACGTGAATATTCGCGATGTTTGCAAGCAGTTCGACGATGCAGGCATCTTTCTGAACTCGATCGAATTTCCCGCGGTCAAGAAAGACGGTCAGCGTCTGCGGCTGAGCGTCATGTCGACCCACACCAGAGAAGACCTCGATATGGCGATTGCTGCGTTCGAGCAGATCGGCCGGAGAACCGGGATCATTCCTGACGTCACGGTTTGACCAGGATTAGATCCGGCTTGCATCACAACGAGCGTGGGCTCTGCTCTGGCTGTTGTCGATCGCGCGAAATTTCACGACCCCTGGCCTGAATCCCCCGGGTTCTCCGCGGGCCGGCTTGGGGGCAACCAGCAGCCGTCGCGCCGAATTGCGGCTTGGCCCCTTATGAGCGGACGTTCCCGGGATGGAGAGGGTCCGCTCGGGGTCGGTGAACGAAACCGCTCGCGCGGTAAAGGGCTCCGGCCCGCGATAGCGGTAATGGAGGGGGAACCGACTCTGTTTTCATGCTGAAGGGCGAGGCAATCCGCCTCGTCGCTCAACGGTAACAGAGTCATGAATCAGACCCTTCAGGCTATCAGTCCGCTGCGCCAGCGCATGATCGACGACATGCGTATGCGTCAGCTGGCACCGAAGACGCAGGCCAACTATCTGCGCATCGTGCGCGAGTTCACGCGGCTTCTCGGGCGCTCGCCCGATACCGCCACGGTCGAGGACCTGCGAAGCTACCAGCTGCATCTGGTCGATCTCGGCACATCACCCATTTCGCTGAACGCCGCGATCACCGGACTGAAGTTCTTCTTCGAGATCACGCTTCACGAGCCCGGGCGGATGGCGCGGAGGCAGCCGGTTCGCGTTCCCCGCACGCTGCCGGTTGTGCTCAGCCCGGACGAAGTGGCCCGGCTGATCATCGCCGCGGGCAACCTGAAGCACCAGACTGCGCTGTCGGTCGCGTACGGTGCCGGACTGCGTGCCAGTGAAGTGGTTGCGCTGAAGGTCGGTGACATCGACAGCCAGCGCATGACGCTGCGTATCGAACAGGGCAAGGACCGCTACGCGACGCTTTCGCCGGTGCTGCTCGAACGCCTGCGCGTCTGGTGGCGCGTGGCTCACGCGCAGGGCAGGATGCTCGAAGGTGGGTGGTTGTTTCCGGGCCTCGACCCGGTGAATCCGCTGAGCACGCGGCAACTGAACCGCGCCGTTCATGCCGCAGCCGAAGCGGCACACATCGACAAGCGTGTG
>NZ_JARESU010000427.1:0-1425 GCF_046027075.1 Paraburkholderia sp. RL18-085-BIA-A
TCGATCACCCGCCCGTCAGCCAGTCCAAAGATGAAGGTGTGGCCGGGCAAGCCGGATCGCCGGTACCGGGCAGCGGCCCGCCGCCACGATGTCACCTCGCCGCGATACTCGAGGATCCGCTGGCCGGCAGGAATCGCCTGTAGCGCGAACACACCTCGTCCATGAACTGATGATTTCCTGACCGTCACGCGCCGCACTTCGTCACTCACAGACTGGTTGAAGCCATGGAGCATAGCGAGCGGCGCGCTGCACGGCAACCGGGGGGTCGCGTCAGAACAGCCTGGTCTGTCGGGGATCGCGTGGGCGGCGGTCGGGAGACGTCAGTCCGGCTGGTTTGTCGACGTTTCCCGCGCCTGCCTCCGACCCGCTGTAGCCGTGCGAGCATCAGGCATTCGCCTGCCCCATCGTTGAAGCGCAACTCGAACATGCCGGTTTCGCCGGACGGACATGGCATCGTTGCGCGGAACGACAGGCGCAGGCCCCGCCGTTTCGTGCGGGCCATCATCTGCGTGCGACTCATGCCGTGCCAGCAATCCGACACGAAGAGCGTCACTGTTCCGGGCAGGGACTCATGCACGACGCCCTGCGGAAGCGTCAGTCCGGCGAGCAGGTAGAGGTCAGCCATGCAGGCTATCCTTCAGCGGCGAGTCACCCTGCGTTCATACCGTTTTTTTTCGACGCGTTGCTGGCTTGACGGCCGGCACGGCGCGGGACGAACGGGTCGGACGTGGGGCCTTCCGGACGCCGGCCGGTGCGGACGATGGCCGGGTTTCCCGTGCACGCGTTTCCGCTTCCCGCAGCGCCATCATTTCCGCGTGCAGCCGCAGGTTCTCCGCCTGACCGGCATCCAGCCGCCCCTGCAGCACGCCCGCCTGATGACGCACATCGCCGAGTTGTGCCTGCAGGGTTTCAGATGCCTGCCGATGGCCGGCGTCCTTCCGGTCCGCGCGACGCGTCGCTTCGTCCAGCTCCTTTTTCAGCTTCGTTACGGCACTGCGCTCGCGGTCGATCTCCAGCAATGCACGCTTCTCGGACCCCCGGAGCCGTTCCTCCTCGCGTTCAGCCGCTTCCCGCAGCTTCGCGAGGTCGCGCGAAAACCCTTCCCGGACCTCCACCATCTCGCGATCGCGCGCCGCCAGCGCCGTGTTCCTGCGCTCGAGTTCCGCCTCCAGCGCCTGGCGCTGCGCATGACCTTCGGCCTGCGCCTTGTCCAGTTCCCGCACCTCAACCTGCGCGGCCAGCAGCGCGGCGGTGCGCTGCTCGAGCGCCGTCTCGACGCGAGCCAGTTCGGCGCGGGCGGCGGCGACCGCCTGCTGCGCCTCCGCGCGCTGCGCCTCGACCTCGTCGCGCAACGCGTCGAGCGCGGTCCCGGCTGATGCGGTCGCGCGTGTCCAGAGCGTGGCGACCAGTTCGCCGGCGGCCGCG
>NZ_JARESU010000428.1:0-1421 GCF_046027075.1 Paraburkholderia sp. RL18-085-BIA-A
CCTTGGCGGGACACTAACTGCTGGTCGCGCGCGGGCTCGGTTCATCCGGACATCACGTCAGGCCGGACGATCAAACGTGCCAGGACTTGTGTGCGTCGCCTTCCAGCTTTCGGTGCGCTCCTTCGTCGCGCGCGCCAGCGCATCTTTGACGCCGTGTACATCGAAATCGCCCGTATAGACCGGCGAGCCGGGCTGCTGCCTCCACGAGTCAGCAATCGTGCCTGCGTCTACTGGGTCGAAGCCGATCTGATCGACGAGTCTGAACACGACTTCCTTCGCCTTCGGGTTGTCGCCTGCCACGGGCAGCGCGATGCGTCCCGACGTGCCAGCGGGCTTGCCCAGCCCTTCGAGGTGCGCGGCATAGATGTTGTTGAACGCCTTGACGACGGCGTGGCCGATCTGCTCCTCGACCCAGCGGCTTTCGGGCGCGCCCGTCTCGATGCCGTCGATGCGCCCGTCACGTTGACGAGGGTAATAGTTACCCGTATCCACGACGACAGCTGACGGTTTTGCGTTGTCGAACAGACCTTTCGGCAAATTCGTCACCTTGGCTTGCGGAATCGTCACGACGATCACGTCCGCGTCGGCGACGATATCCTGCACGTCGCTTGCCGTCGCGCCCGTCTCCTTCGCAATGTCCCCCAACGATGCCGCTCCGCGCGAGTTCGCGATACGCACGGCATGCCCGTTTTCCACGAAACGGCGCGCGAGCACCTTGCCGATGTTTCCTGCTCCGATGATGCTGATATTCATGATGACCTCCTGAAAATGAACGAGCCGCGCGCTGCACTGGAGCCTTCAGGCGACGGAATAGCCGGTGTCTGCAAGCAGCGCATGACCCGAGACATATGACGAATCGTCGGATGCGAGGAAGGCGACGACCGGCGCCACTTCCTCGGCGGAACCGAAGCGGCCCGCCGGCGTGCTGGCGGCGAACGCATGCTGCGCTTCGACCGACGGCCAGATGCCACGATGATGGAACGGCGTCTCGATCAGCCCCGGACACAGGGCATTGACGCGCACGCCGTGCCTGAACCATTCGATCGATGCCGTCTTCATGATTCCGATCACGGCATGGTTCGTGCCGATATAGAGTGACGCGTTTTCGAAGCCGATCACGCCCCCATCGACGCATTGTTGATAATGCTTCCAAAACCCTGTTTCAGCATGACTTCCGCTTCGTATTTCATGCTGTTGAACACGCCGCGCACGTTCGGTTCGAACACCATGTCAAAGCGTTCTTTGTTCTGTTCGACGAGCGGCGCAAGAATGCCTTCCGTGCCTGCGTTGTTGAACGCGAGCCGAACTGGACGAAGTCGTTGCCGCGATCACTGCGGTGGGCGGCGACGCGACCTCGCTCGTCGTCGATGTGACGAAAGAGGACGACGTTGCCGCGATGGTGAGGCTTGCGGTCGATACTT
>NZ_JARESU010000429.1:0-1407 GCF_046027075.1 Paraburkholderia sp. RL18-085-BIA-A
CTAGTGTAGTGAGTTACAAATTCATTGAATTATTTTCGTCGCGTACTAAAGTGCTATGTGTGGCACGGATACGAGGAGCGGCGATGAGCGGACGGCCCAAACGGGAACTCGTGCTGAGCGAATCGGAATTCGAGCAACTGAAGGCGCTGATGATGCGGCGCAAGACAGCACAGGCGTTGGCGTTGCGAGCGCGCATCGTGCTGGCCTGTGCCGAAGGGATGGACAACAGGACGGTCGCGGCGAAACTGCAGCTTACGCAGCAAACTGTCTCTAAATGGCGCGCGCGATTTGTCGCAGACCGTGTGGACGGACTGCTTGACGCGCCACGCCCCGGTGCACCCCGGACAATCGACGACACGCATGTCGATGCGGTTATTGCGAAGACGCTGGAGTCCGTGCCTGCCGGGGCGACGCACTGGAGCACGCGCACGATGGCCCGGGAGATGAAGCTCTCGCAGACGGCGGTGTCGAGGATCTGGCGGGCCTTCGGGCTGCAGCCGCATCGGCAGGAGACGTTTAAGCTCTCTAGCGATCCGTTGTTCGTCGACAAGGTGCGCGATATTGTCGGCCTGTACCTTGATCCGCCGCTCAAGGCGATGGTGCTGTGCGTTGACGAGAAGAGCCAGATACAGGCATTGGACCGCACGCAGCCCATATTGCCCTTGGCCCCAGGCATTCCCGAGCGACGCACTCACGACTACATGCGTCACGGTACGACCACGCTATTTGCTGCGCTGGACATCGTCACTGGCGAAGTGATCGGCGAGGTGCACCGGCGCCATCGCAGCAGTGAATTCCTGCGTTTCCTGCGCACCATCGAAGCTAGCGTGCCGCCCCACCTGGATGTGCATCTGGTGATGGACAATTACGGCACACACAAGACTGCCTCAATCAAGGCGTGGTTCGCTCGTCATCCCCGCTTCCAGGTTCACTTCACACCCACCTCGGCGTCGTGGCTCAATCAGGTCGAACGCTGGTTCGCCACGCTGACCGAAAGGTACCTTCGTCGCGGCACGCATCGTTCGACGCGCCAGCTCGAAGATGCAATCCGGCACTACCTTGACGTCTACAATGCCCACCCCCAGCCGTTCATCTGGAGCAAGTCGGCCGATCAGATCCTGGCTAGTCTCGAGCGGTTTTGTGTGCGGGTTCAGAAGGCCGCGGGATGAATGTCATGAATATCAATACCGACGCGATCGACGAAGTCGCCCTGGCACTTCTCTACCTGACTCTGCACGATCAGTACCGCGCCTGGAAGGGCTTCGACTGGGACGTGCTGAATCGCCTTTACGAAAAGGGCTTCATCTGCGACCCGGTCAACAAGACGAAGTCGGTGATCTTTACCGAGGAAGGGTTATGTGAGTCCGAGCGGCTATTCAGGCAGCATTTTGTTATCTCAGACCGCAC
>NZ_JARESU010000043.1:0-68174 GCF_046027075.1 Paraburkholderia sp. RL18-085-BIA-A
CCTGCGATTTCTGGAAGATAGGCGTCGAATAGGGCTTCTAGCCGCTTCGCACCACAGAAGAAGTAGCCCTGTTGTAGGATGGACCCGAACGCCCAAGGGGCCTGTGTCATCAAAGCAGGCAACATGACGAGTAGTTGGATTAGCGGTGCGACATCGCGCAAGTACTCGGGCGACCCAGCTTCACCATCAAAAGGCTGGAGAACATTCCGTAAATCTAATGCCTTGAGCATATGACGCGCCTCCACCGTCACTTCCATTTGAGCGTCATTAGCGTCTGGGTATTGGATGGAGGGGTAGTAGCTCGGGTGGCAGCCAAAGGACAAGAAGGCGGTCAGGCCGAAGCGCTTAGCCGCTTCCACGAAATCCGAGGAACCTGGCTCGACAGTGGCCGAACCAAGACCCGAACCGAAGAATTCATGTGAACGGTCTTGCCGCTGATCATATATTGCAATCGCATTTTCAACGTCGGCTGGAGTCCTCGCGACTAGGATCGGCTGACGTGCATCAAGCGTGGCACCTTTGCCTACGCGTCGATAGAGAATATGTAGCTGCGAAAGCAGTTTTACCCGACCGACGAACGAGGCGACATGACGGATAGCAGCGTCGTCAACCTTGAACGTGATTCGGGTGGCTAACTCGCTCCGGTCCTCCCTAGCGAAGGTTGACGACATGATCTCCGCAAGGAATCTATCGTATCCGTTGGTCGTGCCATAACTTCCGGAAAAGAAGGCATCCGGCGCTCTCCGCAAATACCATAGCCAGCGTACGCCCCCATACCCTGAATGTGCACGCTGAATATGCTCTTGCGTGGCTGCTATGAATTGCTCCAGGTATTCAGCCGCTTCCACGCCGATAAGGTCAGCTTGGGGTGGGTGATTTTCCTTAAAGATTGCGAGTGCGGTGTTAATCGCGGCCTTACCTGAAAGCGCGTGCCATTGTTTAGAGGTCACACGGCGAAAGGCGGTAACAGCAGGATCGACGGCGAGGGGAGGCATGCCAAGTAACGTCCATTTATTTTAGGTCCGGCAAGATGATCCCATGGCTAAGGTGTGTTTGTCAGTTGGCTTGAACGTAAAGGTGATTGGATACCCAAAATATGCAGGTGCGCCCACACGAATTTGACTTGATTGCCGAGGACGACGTTCGACTGCCACCACAGGCAGTGTTCGGCGTTGCGCTCTCATTGGCGCTGGATGGTGAGGTGGATACCTTTCTTTCCAGTTCAAGGGGCTCGATCCAAAAACGGCAGCCCTCGGTGCCTATGCGGTGTTCATGCTACGCCGTGATTCGGCCGGCCGAACGCTCCGGCAGTTCACGCCGGAGTGTTCGATAAAACGAACGTTTTACCGAACGCGACTTGGCGCGGCCGTCGCAAACCGGCCACAGTTGCAGACGTTGAACCAAGCCCTATCGCAGACATCCGAAGCTTGGTTCCGATCTGACTATGGACGCTCGACGGCCGTTGCGTATGTCGCGTCATCGACCTGTTGACGACGGCTGCTACTCGAAAAATTCCTCGTCAACCTTCTTTAGGTGGAGGGTTTCCTCAACACGGCAACCGACGTTGTACCGAATCATCAGCCGGGCCAGTTGGCGGCCGTCAATCAGGACGATGCGTTTGCTTAGGAACTCGGCAGTTTCACGAGCTGAGGGAGAGAAGGCCGAGGTGGTGACAAAGAGGCCCTTGGCTGCCTTGAAGCGATCCAGTGACCCAAAGAAATCGCGGATTCCGCCGGGGCCGACGTTGTTGCCGTCGGCATAACGTTTCGCCTGTACGTAGATACGGTCCAGGCCCAGAGCATCCTGATCGATGACGCCATCTACCCCGCCGTCGCCGCTCTTGCCTAGCGCACGGCCCGCATCGGCCGTCGAGCCACCGTAGCCCATGGCGATGAGCAGTTGGACGACAAGGCGCTCGAAAAACTCCGGAGGAGCCGCTACGATACGGCCAAGTAGATCCTGGCCGAGTTCGTCCTCCAACTCGCGGTGGGCTTTTCGGATCATTTCGTCCGGCGTCATGCCGGTGGTCTGCACCACTTCGACCGCGGCCGGGCCATCGGCGGGCTTGTCGATACCGCTGCCGGCGTCCCTGAACAGGACGAACTCGGGAAACTGCTGGAGGAAGTGAATATCGATTCGTACCGGCGGATTGGCCAATACCTCGCGCCCTCGATCGGTGATGCGAAAGTGTGCGCGCCTGGTCAATTCCACCAAGCTTGCTTTGCCTAAATAGCTCTTGGCCCAGTGGACGCGGTTGGCGAAGGTGGTCTGCTTGCCGGACGGCAGCAGTTCTGACCGTTCTTCCTCCGTCAGCCGGAAATTGTCGGCCAGTGACTCGACCACGTCGGAGATCTTCATTTCGACCGTTTCTGCAGTACGCAGGACGGGCAGTATCAAGGTCTGGAAGTCGGGGATCGCCATTGCAAATGGGTGATTAGTGATGGATGACCGACGTTGGGCCGTGCTGGCCCGGGGGGCATCATGCCGCTCATGCGGGGCAGATTACCCAACGGATGATTGTTCGTCAAAACAGGTTTGTCCTAGGCGCAGCGGAAGCAAAAGGTTGGGGGCTGAGTCGGGGGGCAGTCGATCCCCGACGAAAGACGCACTTCCGGGTTCTGCCACGTTCAGTCATTCGCCTTCATGCTCGGACGGACATTCAAACGTCGGTCCGCCAGATAGCGGACGCACACCGGTGCAGTGTCGGCGTCACAAGGTCGGCCATGACCAGTCCCGAGACGTCAGCAAGCTCGTTTTCGAGGATCAGTTCGACACTGCGCACAAGCCCATCCGAAGCGTTGTTGTTGCCTGTACGCAGGCGCCTGAGGGCCGTGTCCTTATTGCCGAAAGCAGCCAGGAACGCGAACGGGAACTCCGCCGCGCGAAGGGTTGAAAGGCCAGTTCCGATATGGCTGCTTCGATTTCTACTGCATTCATGGGGCATCTCGCCTGTGTGACTTTCTTCCGCTCGCGTCCGAATGAGCTTCGCTAACTGATGCGACACTACGGGGAGCCACCTTGTAAATGGTTGTCCGTGAAGGTCCGGGTTTATCTGTTGTGAATTATCGCACCGCGCACGCGACGGCCCCCGTGGCACAGTGCGCCAGCACAAATACGTACGAAAACGATTCGTTTGCTACATGTAGAAATTTCATGTGCGAATACGGGCGTTTTCTTGTCATCGTATTGGTATGTCCATTTCGTGTCCATCGAGGGAAACCGTTCCATCTAATAAGTAACCCGAAAGGTTGGGGAATCTTCCGGACGACTTTTACGCCGGTCGTAGATTCGCGTCGTGGCAATGTTTGCGTGGACGAGCCATTCCTGAACTTTGGCGATATCGGCCTCATACTCCAGTGCATTGGTCGCCGCCGTTGCCCGCAGGCTATGCACGCCAAATCCCTGTACCTCGATTTGAGCGCGCGCCGCGTAAGCGAGCACGATCTTGTAGACGCCATCGGCAGTCAATGCTGCATGGGTCTTTCTTCGTGCCGGTTGAAAGAGTGGGGCATTCGGTACTTCGCCATGTCCGGCGACCTCGAGATAAGCGTGGATGCGTTCAGCGCTGCCAGCATGTAATGGCAGATAGCGCAGTTTGTTGCCTTTGCCGTGGATACGTAGATGGAGTACGCCGCGGCGGGCGTGGATGTCTCGAACCGTGAGCTTGCATAACTCTTCCCGGCGCAGGCCGTGATACAGCAGCACCGACAGCAGCGCGCGGTCGCGTTTGCCTTTGAGAGTTGTTGGATCTGGCGCATCCAGCAGCGCGCGCCTGATGATCGCCAAGTGCCGGCGTCTTGCCTTCATTGCTGTCGACCTTGGGCCGCTTCGCCCCTTTCACGGGATTGAAGTCGACGGCGTTCTTTTCGCACAGGTACTCGAACAGCGATGACAGCGCCGCGAGCTTGCGCCGGATCGTCGCACCGGACAGTCCACGAGTCTCGAGCGTTTTCCGCCACGCCAGCACGTGGGCGCGCGTGACGACGCGATGCTTGACGTTACGGATCGCTTCAAGGAACCGGGTGATCTCGTCCTGACTGAGGATCACCGGGAGTTTGCGCGGCGTCCGCGCTATCGGGAGTTCTTCGACCGCCCACTCGCGTTTGAGCGTGATGTGATACAGGAAGCGCAGCGCCGCGGTGGCCACCACCAGCGTGCTGGATGAGCGCCGCTGGACTTCAATCAGGTGCACCTGCCAGGCGCGCACCTCCTCCGGGCCTGGCAGTTCAGGGGAACGCCCGAAATATCTGGCAAAGTTGTTCACCTGCTGGAGATACGCGCGTTGCGTATTGGCCGCGAGGTTGCGCACGCGCATATCCTCGATCATGCGTCGACGTAGGGGTGTCATGGTGGACTCCGCTCTGAATGGTCACGACAGCAAACTGCACTGTCATCGTCCCACTCGAACGGATGTGCCCTACGGATGATCCCGGAGTCGATGCGCTGGCCAAACGCCTCCTCCCGCGTCAGCGGGTTAGTTCAACATGTTTTATCAAGAGTAGATCCGGGCGCTCGGGAACATTCGATCATCCCGGAAGCAGCCATTCGAATCAGCGGTATTGGCGGGAACAGACAGGTGATCGACACGGTATGGCTTACGAGCTACTGAAGGCGCGTCGAACCTGCTCCCACCCTCATGCAAAAGTCTTCGAAATCGCTACTCGAGCGGAACTGCGAATTGCAGAACGTGAAAACTTGCTCTTTGTAGTCGAATTGCACTGTTTGGCGTGCTCGTTCGGTCAGACGTCGCGATTTCTCTGAGAAGCTTGGCCGAACGAAACGCCTGACATTACGCAAGTCGGCGGCTGGAATGACAGTGTTCGATCGTCCCGTCAATTTCGCCTCGCAAACCCTCAACCCTTCCGAAGTGATGAAGACTGTTCTTGTAATCCACGGTGCCATGATCATCCTGATCAAAAGCAGCGTGGCCATGACGCCGGATATCACCGAAAGCAGCGGGTTCACCTGGGTCTTCGGCAACCCAAAAAGCCGCCACGATCCGTAGAACTCAATCCATGTCCTAGTGAACTGGCGATGCAAGGCAATGCCGGCTACGGAATAAGAACCTGGGGAAAGATCAAAGCATGCTCGACATCGTGCTGTTGCTGAGATCAGGTCAAGGTAGGTCTAATACAACGTTGCCTATCAGGCTTCCAGCTTCGACAGCTTCATGCGCTGCAGCAATGTCGTCCAAGGGAAAACGTGCCCCGATCGTGTGCTGTAGCTTTCCCTCCTCCAGTAGCTTCGTGAGGCCGTCAGTCGCCCTTTGCCTGTCCACTCGATCAAGGTCGTACACGACAAAGAAGCGCAGGCTAATTGAGCCAAAAAGAAGGTCGCGAAACGGCACTGCTGTTTCGCCGGGGGCATTAGAACCGTAGCAGATGATTGTTCCATGAGGCGCAAGAACTCCGAAGGGAAGCCATTTGATCGTCGTTGAGAAATCCATGTCGACGATCGCATGAACGCCGAGCCCCTTGGTGATTGCCTTGACCCTTTCAGGAACGTTCTCTTCCTTGTAGTAGATCGTCTCAGACGCGCCAGCATTCACTGCATGTCGTGCCTTCTCTACGGACCCTACGGTTCCTATCACCTTGGCGCCACCCATGGCGGCAAACTGAGTGGCATAGTGTCCCACAGCGGAAGACGCACCAACGACCAGCACGGTTTTTCCGGTGATATCGCCTAACATATGAATTGCCTGAAAGGCCGTCGTGGCAGGAATGCCGAGGCAGGCTGCCGCAGCAAAATCTCCTGCGGCCGGCAATTCCACGGCCTGCAATTCAGGCAGTACGACATACTGGGCGGCAGTGCCCATTGGGCGCTGCCATTGACCGTTCCAGACCCAGACCCGTTCCCCTATTCGGTCGGGATTCACGCCTTCACCAACCATATCAATGACGCCAGCGCCGTCACTGTGTGGCACGATACGCTCACTGGCTAGCGGTCGATTACGCCTCGACTTGACATCAGACGGATTTACTCCAGAGCAGGCTATTCGGACACGAACTTCACCTCTCCTAGGTTCTGGAATTGGCATCTCACCAACCATCAGAACCTCCCGAGCCTCCCCGTTTCTTGAGTACCAGGCTGCGCGCATAGCATCCTCACGTGAAGTTGCAAAGTAGTCGGCTGGTCAGCCAACTCCGAAATGTATGGAAGTATAGGGAAGAAAGTGAGCTCGCCGCGGGTGTTGCCTGCCTCGAAGTCCGCCTTGAATGCGTCGAGCTTGTCTTGCAGTGACATGATGGTGACTTGGTTTGGGGGCGCTGGCCGTTGGGCCGGCGTTGAAACCATCATCGGAGATGGGCGGGCAACATCGCAGCCCTTTCTGGTGGGCGCCGTATTCCTTGCGCCAGCGGTAATAGTTCTGCTCGGAAATGCCGGCTTCCTTACAGTCCAGCAGGGCGCTCCCCGGAACGTGACCGGTACCCGCCCGCGCAAATTTTTCCATGAACGACGCGTGGTAAGTCTATAACACCCAAACGGGGCTTCGCTCAGATCATCGATGATCTGCTGCGTGATGTTCACGAAACGCGTGGACGGCATACCGCCCTCCAAGATTTCGTGGTTGTTGATGCAAGAAGGCAACTTACAACGTCCGTTTCCGTTGGGAGGCAAATATGGACAAACGAGTGAATGAAGAAGGGATGGATCTGCTGTTCCGTCAGGCTCGAACCCACAACAGCTGGCTGCCTAAACCGGTCAGTGATGACACATTGCGCGAACTCTACGATCTGATGAAGTGGTGTCCAACGAGCGCAAACTGCAGCCCAGCACGTATTCTGTTTCTGCGCACTCAGGAAGCGAAGCAACGACTTCTACCGGCATTGGCACCAGGCAATATCGACAAGACGATGAGCGCACCGGTGACTGCCATCATCGCTTATGACGGCAAGTTCTATGACAAGCTGCCTAAACTCTTCCCGCACGCAGATGCACGAGCCTGGTTCGCCGACACACCGGAACTGGCCGAGGTCACGGCACGGCGCAATAGCTCGCTACAAGGGGCTTATTTCATCCTGGCTGCCCGCTCGCTCGGACTGGATTGTGGTCCGATGTCCGGGTTCGACCATGCAAAAATTGACCATGAATTTTTTCCTGCGAGCGCACAGGAGGGCACCTTCCAGCAGGAGTACTTTCCCGACAGCCACATCAAGTCGAATTTCCTGTGCAATCTGGGCTATGGTGATCCGGCAGGGCTGTTCCCACGCAGCCCACGCCTAGATTTTGACGAGGCCTGCAAATTGCTCTGACCGCCAGGAACCTTGCTTCGCGGGCCTGATCTCCCTCGCCTAGGTGCAAACGGCTCACATGCCGGTGGATCAGCAGGTGGACGTAGCGGACCACGCCGCCTGCACTTCTGCAATCAGTGCTGCCGAGCGTCCTTCGTAACGCGGCGAAAAGTGGAACGGCACCACCGCCCGGGCGCCGATCCGGCGCGCGATCAGACCGGCCTGGCGGGCCGTCAGGTGATTCTTGCGCAGGCCATGGGCCTTGTCCTCGTCAAGAAATACGCTCTCGATAAAAAGCAGGTCCACGTCGTGCATCAACGCCGACAGGGACTCTACGTTCGCTTCCGTATAGCGCAAGTCTGTTACGTAGCCAATGCGCTGTCCAGGAATGATGTCGACGATCAGGTGACGCAGTTCGCCGACCTGCCGGGTCATGGCGTGCTCGCCATGCCGGTCGAGCCACCGTACCTGAATGGGCGTCTCGTCAGGCGCGCCGGTCAGCACCGCATGTTTCAGTTCGCGCAGCCATGCACCCGTCGACACCCCCAGCGCCGCGAGTCGGTCATTCGCGACGACGACGCGGGCCTTCTCCTCGAGCACGTACGCAACGCACGGGATGTCATGATCGACAAACCGGCCGCGCACACGAAAGGTTGCTTCGTTGTGCACCACGTCGTCAGATCGTTCAAAGGATGGGCTGGCATCGCGGGCGAACCGTCTCCGACTCGAAAAGAAGGCGCGCTGGCCGCCACCGTCCACGCCGATTTCGCGCGCGTCGATCACCAGCTCGACCTCGTAACGATGCACCACGTTCCAGGTATAGGCGCTCAGCTTGTGTTCGATTTGTGCAAGAAAGTTGGGGCCGCCAAACATCACGATGCCAGCCTTGCGCCCGAGCATCACGCGCAAGAGACGATCGAAGCCGGAAAAATGGTCCATGTGCGTATGGGTAACAAACACATGTGACAAACGCATCAGGTGGCGGGGCATCAGCCTGGAGATATCGCCAAGATCGAAAAGGAGGGCACGCCGTTCGTCGCAAAAGTCCACGTATAGACCCGGGTCGCCAAACGCGTCATTGACAAGCCATGGTTTGAAGAGGGCGTGCATGAATCTGTCAGGGCAGCGTACGAATGGCTCTTGTGGATGAACGCAGTATGGATCTTCATCGTGCTCTGGCAAAAATCAGAACCGTCCGGCGCCTCAGTCCCGGCTCGTGAAGACCGTCAATACGCCGGTGTAGCCGTAAAGGTGATTCCTTGCAATCTCGCCGCCGGCGAAGAATCCCACAAGCGGTACCTCACCTAGCGCATTTCGCACCGTCTGCAACTCCGCGTGCCGCGCTCCGAAGTGCGGGCCGCCCCGTCCCGAGCAACTGATATACAGGGCGCCCGACATGTGCCCCGCCGTGCCGCTTTCCAGTTCCGCGCGGATTTCCGTTGCAATGCGCACCAGATCGACCTGGGCGGCCTCGGGGTTGCGCGTGCAAAAGGCCAGATGCATGCCGGGCTCGACCCGATCCGCAATCGCCAGGACCCGGTGCTCGGGATCCACGCCCACCAGGTGCCGCACGAGTGTGTCCGCGCCGAACTTTCCAGGCCATTTCGGCACGTCCTCGGCGCCCGTGCTCAAGCCCGCCAGGGTGGTAGACAGCGCCTGCGACAAAGCATCGATTGGCAGATTCCGGTCGAGTCCAAGGTCTTGCAACACGCAATCGAGTGCAGGCTTGCCGTCCAGCGTGCCCACCAGATTGTGTTGGGCCTGGGTGATGGTACGCACCGGCCCGATGGGCTGGCAGCCCTGCGTCACACGTGAGATCAGACCGACCTCGGGGCCGAAGAGCACGCCGGACATCCCGCCGGTGAACACGCCATCCGCTATATGCAGCGGACGGTTTCGCGCCGAGGACAGGCCGCCGAAGAGATAACCCGTGGTCGTGCGGGCGCTCAGTTCGTGCAGCAACTCTTGCACGTCCGGCGTGCTGCCCTCGGCATGGACCAGCGCGGTGTGGACCACGAACCCGGAGGATGTCGCAGGCAGTGGCTGCAGGCCGGAGAATAGCCGGAACGATTCCCGTGGCAGCGGCGCGAGCATCAGCACCAGGGCCGGCTCGTCGATGTATTCGATGCCGCTGGCGGCCACGCCGACACCGACCGTTCCGACCCATGCGACGCCAGGCTGAGCCCGGTGCAGTTCGTCGAGGATTGCCTCGGACGCGGGTGCGTAATAGTCGCTCATGTAACACCAACCGAGCGTGAACGGAGCGGATTCGTCAAGTTGCGCCGCACGGGCCGCAATTTGGGTTTGAACTTGCCTCTGGCACTCGGCCAGGGCCACCCGCCAATCGGCGTGGGCGGCGTGAGCGTGGACAAACGAAGCGCGGGACATGGTCCAAACCTGTCGAAGGCAACAATAAGTTGGACCTCCGCTGGCAGGGCATGTTCAGCCGGCCGTTGAGGAAACCCGTGACCGGACCGGCCGGCAGGGTTTGCGGTTCATGGGTACAACCCGTGATGTCCGCGACCGGCGCTTGCCGACCCTTCTCTGACATTCATTGGTATGTCGACTGAACGGCCGAAATCGGTGTAGTAGGGACGCCGGAATGAAGTAGCTGTCTTGTCAGGATCAACGCTCGCGGCCCGCACGTGTCGCGGTCTAAATCCAACAGTACGTTGTGGAGCGTTGGATACTAGCCCACCATCTGGGCTGCGCCCTCACAAGCACCCCGGCCGCGATCGATATATCGTCTATATTCAGCCAGTTACGAGCCGTCTCTCGGTACTCTGCCGAGACTGGCACGCCATGTGCTTTGAATTGGTTAGCGGCATCGCGAGCGGTGTGTCGCCCAAACTTTTTATTTACTGACCTTTTTTTAGGAGAACTACTATGAAGAGCCTTACGATTAATGACCTACTTGATGTCGAAGACCTGGATCGCGTCGCCATGTCTGCCATCACGGGCGGCATGATCGACCAACGTCTAGCCGAATACATCAACAACGTCTGGTGGTATACGCATGATTACGCTCTCGGCGCCCGCCCCGTCCCGAAATTCTGACCACGGCGGCCAACCCGCCCTCCGTGCCGTCTACGACGGTTCGGGGGGATCGTCCCGATGTGTGCTGAGTCCGTCGTCGTTATCGGTGAGCCCGGTGTGCACCGCGTACCCCCGTCGATCCCCGATTCAATCGGCCACGGGTGGTATCTCAACTCCACGATATCCCGTGAATCGTGGTTGATAACCAACCGATCCCGCCTCATCGACAGTATGGCGCCGCTCTGTCTCCGCCTTCCTGAGCTGCGCCCGCGAATCGAAGACCGGCAGTCGCACCTTGAGAGTAGGATGCCGAATCCCATTTACCTTTTGTGAACCAACGTATCCGTCCCCCCTTGCCGCCTGAATGGCCCTTTCAGCCGAGTCGCGATGGCTGGTCGCACCTTCGGCGATCTTGTCGCGCTCCAATATCGCGGCGCCGATGTGTGGCTCTGGAGGTGCCGATGCGGCGGCCACGTTACTGCCGAGCTGGAGGCGGTCGAGGGCGGCCGAACTCGGGACTGCGGCTGCCGTGAGCAGTGTCGTGTGTGGCGGTCCCGACCGGGCTCACCTGCGCTGCGGGGCGGTGAGGTGTTCGGCGAGCTGACGACCGATCGGTACGTTGGGGATGGTTTGTGGGTTTGCCGCTGCGACTGCGGTGGTGAGGCGAAAGTGAGTGCCGGGCGCCTGCGACTAGGCCAGGTGCGTTCGTGCGGCCGCTGCTGCGGCGCTTCGACCGCCTGAGCGGCACAGTCTGGTCGGTTTGGTCATGACATGCGGGGCCTGTTTATCCGGAGTCTCACACGGTGGGATCGAGCGCCAGAATATGTCGGTCACGTCGGCAGTAATAGTCCAGCGCTCGATGCGCGCGAACAAGCCCTCGATGCGCGGGCGGTACCGGCGGATTCGATAGGTCTTACCATCAACTGTCCTCTGTGCGTTGGCATCATGCGCGAGGACGGGCACCAGGTCTTCCGCGCCGGAAAGGATGAAGACATCCGAATCGACAGCATCGAGATACTGCGGCAGGCCTTTGTCGGTCTTGCGCGTGATCGTCTCCAAGGACAACATCACCACCTGGTACGGCCGCACGGGCGAGAGCCGCATAGCAGACCTGGCCAATCCGAGTCACATCTTCAGCTGGTTGATCTGTCAGAGCCACGACGACAAAGGCAATGTCGTCATCTCTACGGCGCGCGATGGCAGCAACGCCTGGCACTTCGAGGTCGACTTCGACTATGGCGAGCATGACGCCAACGCGCCGACTGAACGCTGGTTCAACAGCTTCAAGAACGAACGGGTGCATGGCGATCGCCACACGCCAGCATTCGCCCCTCGGCAATAGATCGCCCCTCAGTTCTTCGTGAAGAATCTGTCAATCTTGTCATACAAACTTCCGGTTTGAGGTGGGCATGGATAAGCAGGTTGGCAAGTCTGATTCATCAGAATCGATCTTCAGCACCCAAGGCGGCCGCACCGAGCCGGACGCCATCGAAGTGCCAAAAATCGAGCTGCCCAAAGGCGGCGGCGCGGTGCGCGGCATCGATGAAGAGTTCAAGGTCAACGCGGCCAACGGCACCGCCAGTTTCAGCATCCCACTTCCTGTCGCGGCATCGCGCGGTGTCGCGCCCAAGCTGCGTATTGCGTACAGCTCCGGCGGCGGCAACGGCATCTTCGGTCTCGGTTGGGACTTGGGCCTGCCGACCATCAAGCGCAAGACCAGTCAGGAACTGCCGCAGTACCTCGACGGCACAGGCAATGCGCCCGATTCCGATACCTTCCTGCTGGCCGGCGCCGAAGACCTGGTGGCGGAATTCAGCAGAGACGCGTTCGGCGCTTTCATCAAAAACGCGGAGAGGTGCGTGTTGCTCTTGAATTGATCGCGGTTCGACGCACCGTTGCGCTCGGCCGCCATAAGGACAGTGCTACTGTGAGGCGCCTGGAGCCTTGTATTGATGAACTGGAGTTGATGGCCGCCCGCAAGGATCCCTATGGACTGGCGCAGGCTGACGTAGCGTTTCACCATGAATTATGTGACATCAGCGGCAATGATTTTCTCCGTACCATATGGGAAGGGGTGGCTGGCCAGCTAACAATCGTTGTCGGTCTTTCAACGCTCGACAAGTCGATGAGAGACATTGTCAAGGAACACCGCACGTTGCTGGAGGCGGTAATCACTGGCGACATTAAAAAGATTGAGAAGGCGCTCGGAGAACACATCCGCGATCAAAATGCCTGCGTACATCTGGAGAAGATCATCGAGGACCGACGGAGGGCGTGCCCCCCCGGCTGACTTCTACCCGGGCATCGCCAGTCAGCCGATGTCCCGGCTTCCGAAAGCAGCCATTGGAGACTACGTCCTACGCGGTCTCTAGACAACCCGGTCCGCTTCATCGCTGACCACGACCACACTGTTGTTCGAGTGCAGGTCGATTCCACTAAACTGATATGACTTTCCGTGTCAAACGGGATCGGTTTTCAGTTTTTCCAAAAGTAACTTCTTTGCGATAGGTGGTCTGAATTTCCTGAGGGCGGCGTAGCAGTAAATTCGACGGTGAATCACACTGATATCCGCGGGTTGGTTACCGCATTACAGAGGTCCGTCTCGTGAGCCTGCCGCTCCCTTGTTCCGCAAATCGGTTGATGCGCGTTGCGATGTTTAGCCGCGGGTTGCTCGGGTACCGGGCTACGCCGCCTTCAGGAAACTCTTCTCCAGGTGTTCGTCGAATGTTGAGTGATCGGCACGGTTATGCTGCGAGTGCGGTGCGTGGCACGGCGAGCGACATTGCCAGACGGCTGATGTCCCAAATGAAACCGGCCAGCTCCCGGGCAACTGCGACCGTCGCGATGTTCGGGTTCTTGCCGCGTGCCGCCAGTCTGCGATATCGGCGGCACAATCTAAGCTGCGCGTCCCAGGCGCGATCAATGATGGCCTTGGGGATGCCTTCATGGCGGCGTTGAATGTCGGGACTCACGCGTGCCGGATGCCGGTAGCTCCAGGCCGCCTCGACGAGCAGCTTTCTGACGTAGCTGTTGCCGGTCTTCGTGATGCTGCCCTGGCGGCGCTTCCCGCCCGACGAGTGTTCGGACGGCGTCACGCCAAGCCAGGCCATCAGCTGACGCGGATGCTCGAAGCGCGACAGGTCCCCCAGTTCGGCGAGCATCCCTACGGCCGTGGTGAACTGCACACCGCGCATCGCCTGCAAGCCCAGGACGGCTGGATAGAATCGCCAGTTGGGCACCGCCTCGCGCAACGCGGTCTCGAGACGCTCGCATTGCGCGAGCCGATCCTCGATCATGCGCCGATGTTCTTCAAACGCCAGTTGCTGCCATTCGTTGCCGAACGAATACTGGCTTAGCCAGTGCCGGTGCGCGGGGCCCCAGTTGGCGCTACCGGTATAGCGCACGCCGTGCGAGAGTAGGAACGACTTCAGTCGTTGCCGGGCGCGCTTCAGATCGTCCCTGGCGCTCATCCATGCACGTGCCAGATCGCGGAACGCTTCATCGGCAACGGTGGGCACGTACACCGCTGACAGGTCGCCGGAGCGCATGGAGCGCACGAGCTTCACGGCATCACGTCGATCGGTCTTGACACGTTCCCCCGGCTTTCTGGGAATCAGTGATGGCGCGCACACCATGCAGTCGAACCCCTTCTGCACGAGCTAACGGTAAAGCCCATAACCGCACGGACCTGCTTCATAGACAACCACCACGCGTCGCGCTTTCGATTGCAGACGCTTGCACAGGCGATCGATATCCGTCTTCGTCGTACCGATCTTTCCGAGCAGTTCGACCTCGCCCGAGCCGAGCGCGTAGGCGACCGTGATCGAGTCCTTGTGAACGTCTAAACCGACGTACAACGTGCTATCGTTTTCCATTGCTGGCCTCCGTGCCGGAAATCGCCGGGTGTGGCCCAGTCCACACCGTGCGGCTCTGGCAGTGATGCTAACCCGCGTCTGATTCCTCACGGCGGGCCAGCCTCTGCCTCACGGAAAGTCATACTGCCTTGTTCATGCCGTCCTCCTGTGCGTCACGTCGGTGTTCGCACCTCCGACTCTACGCGAGCCGTTCGAGTCGAACGGCGGGGGGCCGGCTATATGATTATCAGCGCCACCGTAACAACTTAATCTTGTGGTTCGGGATCCAATCCCAACGCCTGCTTGATATCAGCGACCTTAGGCGTATAACTACGCTTCTCTGGATAAATGTCAAGATAGTTCAATGACTTTGCCTGCAGCAAGGGTGAAAGGTCGTTCGAATTGATGGCGCGAGAAAAGAAGCTCTTTAAGGATTTCATGCGAGGCACGAAAGACACGGAATCTATGGGCGTCAGGAGCTTTAGGGTTTCGATCGATGCAGACTTGGCGAGAGGCGAAAAATCGGTCAGATTCTTAGTGTTTTCCACATACAGGTACTTAAGATTCTTGCATTTTGCGATGGTGGAAATGTCCATCAACTTGGACAAGATGAAGATATCGATTCTCTGCAGATGATTCAGCCGTTCTATGCCTGACATGGATTTTATGTCGGAATCCGCTACTTCCAGCGTGACAAGCGACTCCAGGTGCTTCAAGAATTTAAGATCCTCTTCACCGGAAACCGAAAGGCGTAAGGTCCGCAATTTCGACAGCGTTTGCCATCCTCGAGTGGAGGTCCGGTGCCTAAAAGAGAGATATTCAAGGCCAGGAAAGTAAGACAAATCAACTTCTGGCGTGGTGCGTGCAGGCCAAGCCAGCTGCGTCAGTTTCTTTAGCTTGTACAAAGGTCCGAGATCTGTGTTCTTAGCGATATTCATACGGCACTCCAGGCCGCTCAGATTCGGAATTTCGTTGAGAAAGCTAAAATCGATATGCTGGGGCTTCGGATCCGGACGATGCGTGCTCACTTCGATGCTGACGATCTTTTTATCTCGCACATAGGCCAGCGCCTCGTCTAAGTGCTCCAGATACACCACCACCTGCGGCGGCCCTTCGCCGAAGCTTATCGAGGTCTTTTGTACTTCATAAGGCACGGATTCTTCAGAAGGGTCACTCATTCGGAGCTCTCTGTCGTAGATCTATTTTTTACAGGCACGTGCTGCTCGGTCAGCTTCCAGCTTTTCCAGAAGATCCTTAGCTTTTTTGGTCGCAGCGGCCCGCTTGTCAGGATTCTCTGCCCATGCTGTCGCCCCAGAAATGTGACTGTTCAAGAAGCCGGCAGGAACCCCTGCCCGGCCAATCCCTGCTTTGAACTTGGAAAGAACCATGGTTTTGTATTCGACCATCTTCCCGAGCTCGTTGTCGCCGCCGGTGTCGACGTGGGCCGCTGCCGCAATGTTGCAATCGTTTTTTCCTCCTCCCCGGCCTTTCTTAGAAGCTTTGAAACGGTCCTCTTCGCCCTTCCCAATATATCGTTTGCCGCTTTTGAGCTCGAAGATGTACGCGCCGCCACTGCCCGCGAGACCCAGCGGGTCGATCCAGCCAGTCGTATTGACTGCATAGCGATACAGGTTCGAATTTGCGGCCAACCCCAAGGGGTCTTGAGAAATGAACCTGCTCGTCTCGGGCTCATAGTATCGATAGCGGTTGTAGTATAGTCCCGTTTCCTCGTCGTAATACTGCCCTTGGAACCGTAGCGGCTGCTGAATCTCGCTGATCTCCGCAGCGAGAACGTTTCCGTGAGTCCGGTACGTAACCTTCCATGTGATGCGCCCTTCGTCGTTGCTGGCTTCCAGTGGCGTGCCGAGGTGATCGGTGTGCAGATGGTGAAGCGTGCCGTTGAAAAACTGCGCCAAGGGCAGAAAGGATTCGGGTTTATATAGGAAGATCGTCTCGTCGCATCCGCGTATTTGGAGGGTCAGGCGCTCGTCATCCCAAGCGAAGTACGTGACGCCGAGAGCGTCGCTTTTAGCGACCCGGCGCCCGATGGCATCATAGGCATAACTAAAATAACTGCGTGCCGCGACGAAGGTGTCCGAGCCGCGTTCCACTTCGGCTCTCACCAGCTGGTGGTCCGCATCCCAGTACAAGCGAGTCCGCGTCTGTACGCTGTCAGAGCGCATACCTTGCAGGCGCTCGGTCAGATTTCCATAGACGTCGTAGGCATAGCGAACGTCCTGCCAAGCGAGCAGACGGTCGCCGACGACCGTCAAGCCAGTACTATGCGCGTCCGTGCCGGTGGAAAGCGGATTGCTCGCGGGATCCCACTGGAAATGCTCGACGACGGCCTGCGCGTTGCCATTGGAACCCGCCCGGGCAATGCGCATTTGTCCGATCACGCTGTCCGTCACACGGCTCACGGCGTCGTAGCGGTAGTCGTTGATGTCGCGGTCCTTATCTTTCCATTTCCGCAACTGTCCGGCCGGGTCATAGTCGTAATGCCGCTCGATAAGGCCAATCAGCGCAGGCGTCGCTTTTCGCGTCACGCGCTGCGCCTTCAGTCGGTCAGAGGCGTCGTATACAAACTCGCTGACGAGGCTACCTTGGCTGCGCCGCACTTCCCGGTACAGATTGTCGCGCTCGAAGTTGGAAATCTCCTGACCGTCCAAGTTGATCTGGTGCAGGTGCCCCGGGCCGTAGAACAACTGATGGATGACCTTACCATTGGGCAACACAGTCTCGGTGCGGTTGCCCAGCGAATCGTAGTGATGCTTGAATGAAAAGGCCTGAGCTTGCTCGCCGGGCAGGCGAATATGCTGATCTTCCTGTATCAGTTGCCCCACAGGGTCGTAGACGAATGTCACCGCGGACAACCCATTGCGGGCCGAGGTCAGGCGGTCGAGCTTGTCATAGGTGAAGCTGCCGCCGGCAGAACGGTCGTGTTCGGCGCCAACGGGGTGCTTGGCCAGCACATTGCCGACCGCGTCGCACTCGAAACGAGTGACCTTGCCGGGGCCGAAAGCGGTGCCGCCTCGCTCGATGATGTGCGTCAGACCACCGGCTGCGTTGTGGCAGTAGCGCGTATGGCGGCCATCGAATCCTATTTCATCGGTGAGTCGATCCAGCCGGTCGTAGCCGAATCGAGTGACCTCGCCCTTCTCATTGGTGAAGCTGGACAGTCGACCCGCTGCATCGTACTGATAAGTCGTCTTCTGCCCCAGCGCGTCAACCTGCTCCAGCAGATCGCCGATGCCGTTATATCGCCAACGGGTGAGCCGCCGCAAAGGGTCGATGTAAGCGACGAGGTTGCCCTCTCCGTCCCACTCGTAATGGTGCGTGGCGCCGTCGGGTTCTACCTCTTGCACGAGATTGCCTAGGGGATCAAAGACGAAATGAGTGGTCTGCTCCAGCGCATCGGTGCAGCTGCGCATATGTCCCAGGGCGTCGTAGGTGTAACGGGTCGTGTGGCCGGAGCAATCGGTGTAGGCGATGAGATTGCCGGCTTCGTCGTGCAGCAGAATCTTCCTCTTGCCCATGGCATCCTCGATGGCCCGCACTCGTCCTTTCGTGTCCACTTCGAAGCGAGTCGTCCGGCCTAGCGGGTCGGTGCTGGCGATCGGGTTGCCGCGTGCGTCGTACTGGCGCTGCCAGGTACCGCCCATCGCATCGGTGATCTGGATCGGCAAGTCAAGATCGTTATAGTCGATAAGCGTTGTGTTGCCATTCGCGTCGATGATCTTGCAGAGGTTTCCCCGTTCATCGAACGCCGTGATGGTGGAGCGTCCAAGAGCGTCGGTGACGCCTTCGGGCCGGCCTTCGGCATCGAAGGGGGAACGTGTGACCCCGCCTTCGGCGTCATGCACGGCGATGATGTCGCCACGGGCGTCGCGCACATAGGTGGTGATGCGGCCCAGCGCATCACGTACACGAGTCGTGCGACCGTTGTAGGCAAAGCTGAGACCGGTGCCATCGTCCAGCGCCCATGATTCGATCACGCGGCCGCTTGGAGACTTTCGATCGTATCGATTGGCGTAGCGCTGTCCGGTCGCGCGGGTATATCCCACCAGGAGATGCTCTTCCCAACGGAAGGTGCGGGTCTGCCCGGTTGCGTTAGTCTGACTCACGAGATCGGGCAGGGCATCGCCTACCGACCTTGCTGTGTCGTCATATTGGTAGCTCGAAAGCAAGACGGTGATGTCACCGGCTTGCACGGTCACGCGGCTGAGTTGGCCGGCGTCGGTCCAACCAAGATGCAACTGGCGTCCGGCGCTGTCGGTCAACCCCGTGGGCCGCGGCGGAGCTGACCGCGCATTAATGCGATCGGCAAAATCGGCATCGTCGAACCGAAGCACGACGCGGTTCCCATTCCTGTCTTGGACGACCTCCAGGGGCAGACGCCACTGGTTCGAAGCGCGGACGCGGAAATGATGGGTCACGCCGTGGTTGTGCCGCAATGCCCAGTGATGCGGTGCAGGGTGGATGAGCGTGAACTGCTCGTAGGCATGGAAGTACTCCTGGCCCACTTCGATTTGGGGCAGCGCCACCTCACGGCCCGTGGCGTCCCAGTAGCGCAGCACATCGGGCTGCAGCCACAACTCAGTCGACAATGGGTGGCTCCAACCTTGCCCGAACCAGCCATCAACGCGCGCATCGCCACTCCGGTAGCGGCGTCGCCATTCGAGATTAACGTCTCCTGACAGACTGAAGTCTGTCTGATCGAGCATCTTTTCCCCAGTTGCGATGACGACTGGGGCGCCCACGCTGCAGGTGCAAGTGGTACTCGAAGGCGCGACGTCCGGAGCCGCCACCTCGTCGATATAGGGCCAAGGAGGTGAGTTGCCAGGCTGTGAGGCGTGGTTGTGTGTCGTGATGTCGAGCATCCGAACCACATTCTCGCCTTCGACCTTCACGTCCATGGACCAGGCGTTGAAATAGACCTTGCCAGTGTTCTTGTGGGTGACGACGCCCTTCAAGGGGGCTGCGCCCGCCTCGTCTCCTGCGCTTTTTTTGAAGCTGCTTTTGTTTTTGAGCATGACCTCCTGACCGGAGATGTTTACAGTGGTCGAGCCATCCGTAGTATCCGATGCCATGCCGGTATTGGGGTATGGAATGGGCACGCCGGGCGGTGTCGCAGGTGTCTGTGGCGGTGTCATGCAAACATCCGGAAACGCGCAAATCGACTTACCGGCGGCCTGCTTGCAGGACACCTCCATATTGTTGGCATAGACCTGATTGCTCATCTCTATCCCTGGTACCGCAATACCAGCGCTGCACGCTGCCCCGCATCGTTGGACATGTGAATCAGGATATTCGAACCGTTCGCATAGCGCTTCTCGCAGGCAGCCTTGGCGGCCGAGAGCATCGAAACTCCCGATGCAGCACCGATCTCGCCGGTGCACTCCGCCGGATGCCAAATGTCGAATTCCTGCTTGCGAACCCGCAGCACGCGCGACAGTGCGAGGGTCGCTTCCTTGAAGTAATATTGCTCGCCTGAACTGTCCGTTATCCGAAAGTCGATCTCATGCAACTTGCGCTCGGCATCGGCCAGTGCGGCTTCGATGGCTTGCGACAATCCCTCTGCTCGCAGCGGCTCCTCACTGTTGACGTGGGCTGGCTCGCGGCCGTAGCCGATACCAGTGCAAAGCAACTCGCCGGTGCGCTCACCAGGCGCCCCTAAGAGCAACGCGCCAGCGGCTTCCCCGGGCATGAAGCCGTCCGAGTGGGCGGAGGTGAGCAAGCGGTCGTGCTGCTCATAATGGCTGACCGTAGGCCAAGACAATAGGCTGTCGACGGCGGCGATCACGACGCGAGCGGCCTTTGACTCGTGAACCAATGCACGTGCCCGCGTCAGCGCAATGGCCACGCTGACGCGGCCGTGCGGCACAATTGCTGATGAAGCGGCAAAGCGCACTCCGAGTTCAGACTGGATCTGTTCGAATAACGCATCTTCCAGACCTTGCGTTCGGCCAGGCCGATCCAGTTCGGCGACGCACAGGATCACCGGCAGTCGGTCCCACTCAGTTTTGAGTGCGCTATCAAGTACTTCAGAGATGGCCATGGCTGTCATCCGGGCGAGCTTGTTCAGCCCGTACGACGGCGGGTGGAGGCTGACTTGGTGAGCCATGATCCACTCGCCGTTGGAATCGATGAAGCGCGTCTCAGTGGGATTGCTGATCTTAGCGCGGAGCGCGGCGCAGGCAGCGGGCGCAGACAGGCCCACGCTCGTGACGAGACCGGTGTTGAGGATCGCAATCGATCGATCGGACATGGCTACACTTACGATCTGTCCGGCAAGAGACCGACGCGGGCGACGCGCGCCGTCCATCGTCGGTCGCCGACAACGGCGAAGCTTTTCGTCATGGTGCCGACGCGCAAGCCGACAGACACGCGCCTTGCCTGCCGGCCGCCGGGAGCATAGGCGCCGCCCTGCAGAAGGACATCGCAGTGCGACTTGCTGGGCACGAAATCGACCTCTTCAAATGGTGCTGAAAAGCCGGGTTTGCCGGTGCCAACTTGCCCATACGAACTCCCTCGCTATTCTGAGGTGCCACCGACGGTGACTCGCCTGCGTCGATCGAATCCACGAAGTCACTTCCTCTCATCCCATCTCTCCAGTCGCATTTGGTTCACGGCCTCTCTGATGCGGCTGCCACATAAATTTTGGCGTTCATGCCTGTTCTGCGGACGCCACGCCCTTAAGACGATTGGAGTGGATGTCGATTGAAAACCGCTGCGAGTTTCTCTTGCGGCAGGATGTGGCGTGAGGTTGCCCCCGTAAATCGAATCCCTTGCTGAGCAGGTAAACTCACGCAAGGAGAAAAACAATGACAGGCAAGGCAAAGCGGGCGCAGTACACGCTCGAATTCGAACTGGAAGCGGTGCGGCTGGTCAAGGCCGGGCAAAGCATGACGGCGGTGGCGGCGACACTGGGTGTGGTTGAACAGACGCTGTACAACTGAGTGAAGGCTGACCGGGAAGGCAAGCTGGCCGGAGCCGGCGCAAAGCCGGTCAGTCCAGAACAGATGGAACTGGCGCGATTGCGTGCGGAAGTGGCTCGTCTGAAGATGGAGCGAGATATTTTAAAAAAAGCCGCAGCGTACTTCGCGAAGGAGTCGATGTGAAGTGCGCGTTCATTGACCGGAATCGACACCACTGGTGGCCAGTCTCAGTCCTGTGTGAAGCGCTGGAAGTCAACCCCAGCGGATATCATCAGCGCCAGCGGCGCACCGGCGGCGACAAGCCGCACAGACGCCGCGTAAGCAACGATGCCCTGCTCGCGCACATCAAGGCCATTCACGCGCAGGTCTAGGGCGAATATGGCTGGCCGCGCATGTCGAAGGAACTGGTTGCACGCGGGGTACGCGTCGGCAAGGAGCGCGTTCGCAAGCTGATGGCACAGCATGGCATCCGTGCACGGCACAAGCGCAAGTACATCGCGACGACGAACTCGAATCACAACCTGCCGGTGGCGCCTAATCTGCTGGAGCGCAACTTCACAGCGTCGGCCCCGAACCAAGTCTGGACGAGCGATATTACCTATCTGGCGACAGCCGAAGGCTGGGTCTACCCGGCGGTCGTCATCGACCTGTTCAGCCGGCCACTCATGCTGATTCAGCCGCTTACCGAGACATCGGAACCATCACCACTGGAATCGGGAAGGCGAGCTGCTCACGCTGTTGCCACCATTCCGTACCCTTCTTGCCAACGAGCACCTGCGCAATCTCGAAGAAGTTCTTCCTGATCGGCCTCGCCACGCGCCAGCTGAGACTGAAGCGCTGCGCGTCGGGCTCGACTACCACGGTGTCCAGCGCGGCGGTGTAGTCCTCACGCTCACCGCGTTTGGGAAACACATGCACAGGCGCGATCAGGTGCGGAATAGTGAAGTGAGCGACGCCGTCAGGCGTGAGGTTTGCCAGCGTTACGTCGACGGGGGCATTCTGAAAGAACTTCAGCGGAACCTGTTGATCGACTGGCGCCGCCTGGAAATACTGTTCATCGAAATCCGGTGGCAGAAATGGAAAGTGCTTTTCCAGCCACTCGTCGTCATAGGTACCGGCAAAGCAGGATCGCGTGGACCATCCGCGCCCCACGGGGCCGAAGGCCATCGGTCTGTAGCTTCCGGCCAGGTCACGCACACCGTGGCCGATCTCTTCGGTGAGTGGCAAAGGCGTGCCATCGACCCAACTCATCTTGATGTGCTTGTGGAATCCGCGGCCGACTGGATTAGGCATGAACGCAGCGTGCTCCGACGGATCTTCATGCCGGAGATCTGTTCCGCCAAACGCGACGTCATAGGAAAGAGGTTGTTTCACAAACAAGCCTGGCGGCGATGCCGTCACGTTGAGCGCCCTGCATTCCCAGTGGCGCGACCCTACTACGGCGAAGCGCTTGCTCCAGTTTCCCAGACGCATCTCCACCTCTACGCGCGTGACAGGTCGTCCGCTTGGGGCGTACGCACTTCCCAGTAGAAGGACATCGCAGCGCGGCTTTTTCGGTGCAAAGTCCACCTCATAGACGGGGGCCGAAAGCCCTGGCTCACCCGTGAAAGTATCGGCCAACACCAGCGGCATTTGCTCATCATGCAACGCAACGTGTCCGGGTGGTTCGCCAGATCGAGGAAAGCGGAACGTCCCTTTGATGACTACGACCAGCAATTCGCGCCCACTGGGTTCCAGACCCATGGTGTAGCCGGCAATCATGCGGGTGGCGTTGATCAGTTCCATAAAGTCGTCGACAAATTCCAAAGTTGCATCCTGCTATGCGGCGGGTATCCAACGTGACAGGATCACCATGAGTTAAACGAACAATCTCCAGAGCTTTTATCACCAACGCACGTTGATTCCGCACTCCATGAAAGTATCATCATCAATATAAACGCTGCAGCCCACCTCGGCGTTCTCCTTGCCACATGAGCACTGACCTTTCTGATATTTTGGTTCTGCTTCAATGGTCGCGAGCAGCCTGGTCTCGCGCGCCCATTTGTTCGCCCGACAAGGTGTTTGGGTCAAGGCTCGCAGATCAACACCGAATGCAATGCAAAATCACTACGCTCACTGATGGCGAACGCAGCCTTGCGCAAATCACCCCAAGCAGCCTTGCTCACTGGACTCAGCACCCAGCAGATTGAGAATCAGCAATATGACAGTCCGGTTCTCCGTCGCTATCTTGATCCCGACCACTTCACTCAACCACCTGCCAATTTTGGTCTCGGCAAAATCTGCTGGACGGGCTGACTTTTTCAGCGTGACACCGAGCTTCACCGCTCGATAGTGATATGAAGGCACTCGATGGCGCTCCGCTATTCCCGACAGCCCACCCTTGCAACCTGAACACCATCCCAGAGAACCTGCCAGCACAACTCTCTCGTGATGATCAAGGCTATTGATGAATTTTCGCGCAAGATGGCGCACACCGGGTTCGTCGAGTCCATATTGCATCAATACGGATTCAATCGGATCGTCGAGGGCCCGCGCGTGTTCATCCACTTCCTGTCCGATCCCATCGATCTCTATGGAAACATCGTGCTGATGCCGGGCACTTCGCAAGCAATCAATCAGATACCGCCTGAAGTAAGCGCAGACTGCATAGTTGCTTGACGGCGCGCTCTCGGCACAGGCGTTCGAATAGGTATGCCCGGGTTCAAGGCGAAGCACCTTCGCATAGATGAATTGTGCAACCAGTTCTTCCTTGTCTTCCCTGAGCGATTGCAATTCGAGCGGGTGGTAAGGGCGCAGCGCGCCGATCACGAGGCTATACATCATGGCCATTTCCTCGCCCGAAAGATGCGTACGTCTGCGCCACAAATCCGAAAGAATGGATGTCTCCTGCCCTCGACCCATTGCACTTCTTGCTGTTATTTCCATGACAAGTCTCCTCGCAGGTCTCATGGAAGTTATGAGAGAAGTATTGTCGTAAGAGACGGCTTTTTCCAGATCAATCAGCGGATAGTTTCAAAAAGAGTTGCGGCGACGCAAATGCGATTGCCCGCCGCTCAGTCAGAGGACGAGCTTAAGAAAAATTTCATGAATGTTGACGTGATGATCGAAATGTCTGCGAACGCAGCGGCACCGATGAAGCCGCAAGTCGATTCGCTTTTTCGTCCATCGCCACAAGATCCGCAGCTGGTTTGCGTCTGCCCGCCGGGAGCACCTGGCCGTGGCGCGCGGCAGAGGCGGCTTGGTCAGAGCGCACGATCAGTCGCTGTTGATCGGTCCGGTAGTCGCCTGTCCCTCTATCGCGACGCTAGCGAATATCCGCCACTCGTTTGAGCGAGCAGTGCCAAAAGTTCTTTTTGCAACGTCCTCCACGCAATACGCCTTGGGTAGTCCGTTTGGATACGGAGGGTCGAGGCCGTGTGAAAACGCAAAAGTACTCAGTTTTCGGGTGTCGCTTTACCCTTCCCGAGTTGCTACCAAACCAATACAGCGCGATCTGACGGGTCGATTTTTTTGAAGATCACATTCAACACGTGTTTTCACACAGTCTCGGTCGTCTGCGAACGCGCAGGTACAAACTGCCCACACCTAATTGACGTTGCCGCGCAACATCAGCGCTCGCAAGTATTGCCCGGCGACTTCCGATGCACCGTAATGCACCACCGTCTGATCGACGAGCGCCCAGATCGTGCAGCCGCCGAGACGCGCGCGATGGCAGAAGGAAAGATCCTCCGACAGGTACGCGCCGTGTTCCTCGATCGTGTCGAAGAAGCCATAAAAGTTGCCGCTGGGAACGACCGATCTATATTGTTCCGGTGGTCCGAAACGCGTAGCGAAAGGCATCGCCGACTCGAATGCGTCGCGCTGGACGAGCATAATGCCGGTGCCGATATGTTCGGCTTCGACAAAGCCGTCGACGACCTGGGCGTGGCCGTCATGATTGCTTTTGACCTGCACGGTGTAGTCCGCGTGTTTTTCCAGCCAGTCACGCATCGAGAGGCCGTTGTCCGTCGGGTCGATCCGCCGGTTCAGGTCGACGCGTCGGTATGGGTACGCAACACCGGCGACGCTCCTGTTAGCCATAAGCAGTTTCACCACTGCTTCCGCCGGAAAGTGCATGTCGGCGTCGAGAAACAGGAGGTGAGTCAATTTTTCGTGCTCCATAAAATAGTTCGCGAAGAGATTGCGGGCACGGGTGATGTGAGATGACCCGACATGCATCATCTGGTACTGCGCCCCGGCTTCGGTCAGGGCTCGCGTCGTGTTGACGAGTGAAAACGCGAAGTTGATGTGCACTTCGTCACGGTAGGTCGGCAAGGCTATCAGGACGTTGTATTGACCCATATGAGGTGTGCTCCGAAATTCACGCGAGAGGGGGCAAAGCTGCGCGACCCGTCGCCGACAGTCAGTATTACTGCCCGCTCTCGACGCACAGGTCGGGGTCGTTCACGACGCAATCGAGCGTTGGCGCAACCGCTGCACCGCGCACGCGTACACGTGACTCCTTGGCGGCGATCTTGAGTCCGTTGGGTAGCAATACCCACATTTGCGCGGGTTGTCGGGTTTTGCTGGCCTGTACCTGTGCCTGAGGTCCAGAGCCAAAAAAGAAGTCGACACGCACGGGGCCGCGTATCGCGCCGCCCGCATCCTGCGCCATCAGAAGACGCGTCATCGGCGGAGCACCCGGTGGCGTTTCGGCAGTGCTGACAAACACGGGTGCGCCGAGCGGCGTCGTGCGCGGATCGATTGCGGCCGACCTTCCTGCCGAAAGTGGTACGCCTAGCGCGCCGATCGGACCGTTTGTCGAATCGGGAATCGTTCTAAAAAATACGTAGCTCGGGTCTGACGTCGCGAACAGGTAGTTGATGGGCTTGCCCGACAGCGCTTGACTACTGCCAGGGTCCGCTGGCGCCTGCGCGGTTTGCTGGACCTGCGGGGCGTTCGGCTGGCCCGCACTGCCGGACATGCTCGCACGCTCGGGGTGGACCGCAGGTTTGGCCCCCTGGACGAGATTGAAGCCGCGCAGAAGCGGTGAAGTCGCTCCATCATCGGCAGCACTCACGCCCGTGTCGTCCGTTCCGGCAGCGTTCGGGCTCCCGCTCGCGCCCGCATTGCGCAGCAACGGTGATTGCGGCACATCGTCTGCCGGGACGCCGCCACCGACCGAGGCATCCGCATTCACCGCGCCTTCTTCCATGTCGATTTCAACGCCGCGCACGAGAATCTTACGCCCCTTCGTGCTCGCGTTCGCGATGGGTGGATTGAATGCGAAGCCATTCTGCTCGGCATACGCAAGCCGCAGAATCGACCCGTCAGGCATGCGGATCCGTCCGGCCCCCTGCAGTTGCATCGAATAGAGCATGGCGGGGTCCTCGACATACGCAAGGACCGGCGCATTCAAGTGACCGCGCTCGATCTCGGCACGCGAATAGTACGGCACGATGTGGTTGCCGGCCAGCCGCAGGCGAAGCTTCTTGTCGCGAATGTCGGGCACGCTGTTGCCTAATTCCAGCGCATAGACTCCTTTTAGATTTCCGCTCGAGACTGAGGAGAGCGGAATGACGTTGCGCTCTTCGATGCGCGCGGCGATCGCCGAATCCCGCGCGCCCGGTGGCAGGCGTCGCTGATCGAGAAACAGCATATCGCGGGGCACGCCATAAACCGGGTACACATAGGGCCCGCCACGCTTGCGGCTGCCGTTGAGTGTCGGTTCGTAGTAGCCGGTGAGCAAGCCGCTGGCGCTTTTGTCGACGTTGCGGATTTGATAGACGGTGAAATTCTGCTCGAAGAAGCGCCGCACCGACGCGGCGTTCCGTGCATCGACGCTGCGCGCAGCCGTGCAGGGCGCCGACCAGCCTGGCTTGCCGGCTAGTACCGCGCAACTGCGCTTGAACGCCTCCCACGACTGCTCGACGTCGTCGCTGCCCCAGCCAGGCAAGTCGGTGAAACGCACGGGTTGATAGATCGCGTTACGCGTCGCGAAGGCCGAAGCGGTGCCTGCGAGTTCCGACGACGGCGTGCCTCCGAGCGGGTATGCGACGCCGGCGTCAGCACCGACGGCGGGCGTCAGTTGCGATGACGCATTCACATCGGCCCGTGACCCCGCGCCCTCCCGGGAGTCCTGCCCGGCCGTCTGCGGCGGCTGCGAGCTGCTGCAGCCGATCAGTACCGCGCACAGCATGCCGGCGAGCGTGGCATGGCAGGTCCGTGTGGTAACCATGATTGTCCTCGTCCTGCGGCGATCCGTTTCGCGTCCGGGCCGGCCGCGCCCGCGCCTGAGACAGTCCCGCTACTTAGACGATTTCACGACATCGATTTTGAAGGTGGCTGCCCCATACTGTTGCGGACACGGCGAGTTCGCTTCGCTGCATTGGGCCGTACCGGCGAACGGCGACGAAGTCGGGGTGCGCCTCGCGGCGGCGGCTTCCTGCGCGGAGCGCGGCAGGCTCGCAAACACGGAATCGTGCGTCAGGCCGAGTTCAGAAAAGTCGCGCGGTGCAAGCGAGACAATCGCGACGAAATGATTCTCCCCAAGCGGTTCTCCCGCGAGCATCGGCCAGGTGGGACGCGGCAAAACGAGCCGCTTGCCGGGTGCGATCTGGTTGTCGTGGTCAAGCTCGTTGGGAAAAAGCTGCAGGTACTGATCGGCGGGATCCACCACGAACACATAAACATAACCAGCGCGGTCACTCGTCAGCGAGAAGCGGAGTTTGTCTCGGTTGACCACCGCGCGCGGCACCGGGAGATCGACCTTGACCTGGATTGCAGGGTCGGCGAGGGCCGCGATGCGGGCGAGTTCGGCGGGTGCGGTGAAGGGCGGCAAAGCTGGTAACGGCGAAGACTGCGGCGATGCGTTGGACGATATCGATGGGTTCGCCGTCGCGCCGCTCGCCACGGGCGGCTCGACGTGAGTAGCCGACGCCGCTTCCGGCGTAGCCAACGGAACCGCTTTCGATGTGCCGGGCGCGGCCGCCGATTGTGCGGGGCCACGGGCAGGGCTCGGCGCGCGCTCGTACAACAACCACGTTCCGATGCCCGCAGCCGCGAGCATCACAGCGGCCACGCCGAACCACACGACGCGCCGACTTGACGAAGCCGGCTGCAAATCGCCCCCGGAGCGGGAGGACATTCTGGTCTGTTCGGGGAGCCGTCCGGCGTGCGGCGGTGATCCCTCCAGCGCGATGCCGAGTTCGTCGGCGAACTGCCGCGCGGTCTGCGGCCGGTCGGCGGGCATCACGGCGAGCGCGTGATCGACGGCTCGCAAAAAGCGCCCCGAGTATCGTCCGGCAGCGAGCTTTTCGAGCGGTTGGTAGTTGTCGCTCACCATCCGTCCGACCGCAGGCGGTGGCGTCCTGCCGACGATCGCGAAGTACACGACCGCCGCGAGCGCATATTGATCGCTCCACGCTCCCTGCTTGAGAGACGGCACCTCGGCGTACTGTTCGATCGGCGCATAGCCCGGTTTGAGGATCACGGTGAGAGCCTGCGTCATGTCGCCGATGACGCGGCGTGCCGCGCCAAAATCCAGCAGCACGGGACGCTCGCTGCCTTCGAGCAGGATGATGTTGTCGGGCGCGATGTCCCGGTGATAGCAATTCGACGTATGCAGTACCGTGAGCGCGTCGAGCAACGGCGCGAGCAGGGTTGCCAGCCAGCGCTCGTCGGGCGGCTTACCCATTGCCTTGAGCGCCTCCTTGAGCGTCGCGCCCTTGTAGTACGGCATGACCATGTACGCGGTGCCATTCGCCTCCCAGAAGCGATACACCTTGACGAGCGAGTGATGATCAAACTGCGCGAGAATGCGCGCTTCGTTAATGAAGCTCTTCAAACCTGCGCGGAACGTGCCCTCGTGCCGCTCGGATTTCACCTGCACCTCGGTGGCGCTCACCCGCGATGCGAGTGCCGAAGGCATGTACTCCTTCAGCGCGACCTGCCGGCCGAGTGATGTGTCGTAGGCGAGATACACGATGCCGAAGCCGCCTTCGCCTACTAGGCCCACGATTTCGAATTCGCCGAGTCGAGTGCCGGGCGGCAAGGTGTTGTGTCCGCCAACTGCAGTCGTCGCTGCCGAAGATGGATTCGCGCTGGCCCGCGCGGCGCTGACGATGACCGTTCTGTCACTCTCAGGCGGCGGTTGGTCAGGAATGTCCGGGACGTTGCCAGGCTCGGTCATGGTTCTCGATTCAGCAGCATGTCGGTGAAGAGTTCGTTATCTGGCATTCCGCAGCTTGGCCAGATCGTGAATTTGCGTTCCGCCGGTTCGCCCTCCGGCTTGTCGTGCGCGCGTTGCTCGGTGCTCCAGAGGCTCATGCCGTGAATTTCGGTTTGCCAGACCGGTGCGAGCTGTTTTGCCAGTTGCGTGGAGAACTCGGCGCAAGACGACGCAGTCCACGACGTGCTCAATAGAGGGGCCAACTGTTCCCAGCCCATCATTGTGGGCATCGGCAGACCGGCGAGTTGCGTGTCGAACCGCTCGATCGTGTAATCGAAATCGAGTGCGGCGAGCGCCACCTTCTCGATCCCGCCGAGCCATTGCCAGATCACGTCGATCTCGCTGCCGGTCGCCGGTACACGGGGTAGGGCCGCGGCAATCGTGAGCGGAAAATGCCGCCCGACGCGGTCGACCGATGCCATCAATACGCCAGTCCAGCATTCACGCAGTTCAGGGGCGATCGCGCCCGGCATGGCGAAGAAGTGCCAGACCGGGCAGGTGAGATAAACGGAGAGCCAGCGCTCGCCCAGTCGCAATTTCGTTTCGGCAAGACGTTCGCAAAGCCACGAGTCCCAAGCGTCGACGAATGCGCTGGAGAGGCGCCGCGTGGCGAAGTCGCCAAGCGACGGCAGCTTGCCGTACCAGCCGGCGACGGCGGCTTCGGCAACACTTGCCGGTGAGGGCTCAGGCTCAAGCGCGTCGTTCATAGCTGCGCCGGACAGGAGAAGGCGTGCAGGTCGGCGAGGCGGAACGGATTTTCCACGCTGTTCGCCGTGACCTCGAAGCGCGCTTTGCGCCCCTCCACATTGAAGGTCACGAAGAAGCGCTCCGGCTGCGACGTGGGCTCGATATCCAACTGGTCGAACATGCGAAACAGAGCCCATGGCCCCTCGAACATGAGGTTGCCCGCTGCGCTCGTCGGCGGTGGCGTCAGTTGCAGGCTCACACGTCCGCTGCCGCGCGTGCCGGGCCACTGAATGGTCGTCGCGACCTGCGGGCCATGCGCGTAGCTCAGTACCTGTCCGTCCACATCGAGCGAGAACTGCAGGATTGATGCATCCATTTCCACCGGCTTGAACTGCAACGTCAGCGACGGCGCCTTGCCTCCGGCGTGAAAAAAAACGTCGCGTATCGTTGCGGCTCGCTGGAATTGCGCGAGGCCGGCCGGATTGATCTGCACCTGTGAATCGTCGACCTTCTTGAAGGCCCACGGCTTGGTGGACATGTCGACCTCGGCCGCGAGGTTCTTCTGGAAGAAATTGTCGAACTTGCCGCCGGGGGCAAAGAGTGCGCCGAAGTCTTCGGGCAGCACGTCGCTAGTCGACGCTTGTTTGAACGGGTAGCGTCCGGTCACGGCGCGATTGCAGAACGCGGAGATCGACTCCTTCAGGTCGGCGGAGAGATTCGCGCGTCGCGCGTCCTGCGTCTCGACCGCGCCAGCGCTACCGAGATCGACGAGCGCCGCGCGGATCGGCTCGGGCATTCGTTCCGCCTGCGCTCGCAGCTTCGACGGCACGTCGGAGGCGGGTGGTGCGGTTTTCTGCTGCAGCGCCTGGTCGGTGGCGTTCAAGTACACGTACATATCGTTGATCAGCCCGATGGTCTGCGTGATCGGAGGGGGCTGTCCGTCACCGGGACTGGCCACCAGCGCACGCAGGCCCGTGAAGCGGTCGTCGACAATGCTCTCCAGGCGGTTGCCCGATGCCACGGGCGCGATCTTCGTCGGGTCGGGCTCGCCGATGATCTTCATCAGCTTGTCGCGCGCAGCGGTGAGTTTGTCATTGGCCTTGTCGACAACGCTTGCTTCTCCCGCGGGCTTCGCGCCGAGCGTGGTCTCGCGTGATGCGGCGCGCGCGAGCGCCGCGAGCGGAGAGTCCGGCGCGGAGAGAATGCGCGCGATCTGCACGGCCTGCGGGAGCGTCGTCGCCCGGACAATGCGGATGTCGCCGAGAAACGCGCTCCAGATGCGCGCGTAATCTTGCAGGTAGAGCAGGCGCACGTCTTCAGTCAGGCGCTGCATGGCGGCCGGATCGCCGCGCGGCAGGCCGCTCTGGTCGCGAATGCCGAGCACCCACGGCTCCTCCGACGCCAGTTGCAAGGCGACCTGGTCGATCGCCTTGAGGAATGCCTGGTGATAGCCGTCGAAGGAGTAGAGGCCCGGCACCCCCTGCGTGAGCGGCGCGCCGCTCGCGCGCACGAACACGATCGGTGCGTTCGGGCCGCCCGCGCGCGCCACGGTGAACTCGGGAAAATCCGCGCCCACCCCCTGCTGCTTGAGTCGTCCGTAGACCCGCTGTGCCAGCGGATTCGACGCGAGCATGGTGCGCAACTGCCTGACGACGCTTTCATCGAATGGCAGGTTCGAATGCACCGCTCCGCGCGCGAGCAGCGCGTCGAGATGAGCGCTCAACGCCGCGCGCTCGTCGTTGCCGACCTCGCGAGGCAAGGTGCGGTCCCAGTCGGTCACTATCCAGGCCTTAAGGGCATCGGCATCCTGATGCTCGGGTTCGTTGAGCATCAGATAGGCCTTTAGCGCTTCGTAGGCGTAGCCCGTGTTGGCCGCATTCGCGCTGCGCGCCTGTTCCTCGATCCGTGCCGCGAGCTTCGGCAAAAACAGGTCGTTCAACAGACGCTGATAGGCCAGGTCAGATGCGGCGTCGAGCTTGCGTCCTTGCCACAGTCCCCATTGCATCGAGAGCGGCGGGCGCCGTGCGTCGACCTGCGCGGTCGTTGCAAGATTGCGCACCGAGGATAGCAACGGCAGCAGCGCCACCAGACTCGCATTCGCGGAGGTCGTGCCTGCCGCGGTGGCCTGCGCCGCGCGCGCGGCCTGGTCGACGCTTGCCACATAAGCGCGATTGCGCAAGTAGCTCGTGCCCCAGAGCGTGAGCGCGCCGGCTGCGGCGACCGTGATGGCTGCGTAGGCGGCCAGCCGCCGCAGGTGCCGTCGCCGAGCCCACTTGAGATTCGAACCGGCCAGCCCCTGCTCGGCGAACACGACCTCGCTGAGCAGCTTCTCGATGAAGAAGCTGCGCCCGCTTGCCTGGCGTGGCGGCGGCACGCTGCGCTCGACGCCGAACGCGCGCGCAAGCGATCCCATCACGCGGTCGATGGGCGTTCCCTCCTGCGTGCCGCTCGTGAAATAGACGCCGCGCACGAACGGGGCATCGTCGTGACGCGACTGGACAAAGGTCGCACGCAGGAATTCCGCGAGGACGGGCTTGAGCGCTGAAAACTGCTGCGGAAAACCGAAGATGGCCGCGCGCTGCGGCAAGCCCGTTTCCGCGTGGAGCCGCTCGGGCATGCGCGCGACAAGCCGCGCTTCCAGCGCGTCGAGTTCCTCGACGACGCGCGCATCGAACGTCTTCGCGGGATCGGGTGCGCCGGGTTGATAAGGCAGCGTGAAGCCGAAGACTTGCTCGCGATCCTCCTTGGTCATATCGGCGAAAAATTCGGCGAAGCCGGCGAGCAGATCGATCTTGGTCACGAGCACGTAGATCGGAAAGCGTGCGCCGAACTGCTCGGTCAACTCGCGAACGCGGGCGCGCAGCGCGGCGCCCATCTCCTCGAGGCTCGCCGGTGTCGAGCAGAGTAGGTCGGACACGCTCACCGTGAGCAGCACACCGTTGATCGGCTGGCGCGGTCGCGTTTTCTTGAGCAGGCCCAGAAAACCCTGCCACGCTGCACGGTCCGCCTCGCGGTCGCTTTCGTGCGTCGTGTAACGGCCCGCCGTATCGATCAGCACGGCTTCCTCAGTGAACCACCAGTCGCAATTCCGCGTGCCGCCGACACCCTTGATCCGGTTCGTCCCGAAGCGGTCCGCGAGCGGAAAGCGCAAGCCAGAGTGGATCAGCGCGGTGGTCTTGCCAGAGCCGGGCGCGCCTATGAACATGTACCACGGCAACTGATACAGATACTGCCGGGACGAAAGCGCCAGCCAGTCGCGCCAGCCTGGTTTCCTGCCCGATGCCGTGACGCGTGCCTGTCGCAGGATCGAAAGCGCTTCGTCGAAGCGCTCGTTCAGTGTCGCAACCTCGGCATCGCCTGGCGCGGGCGGTGTCTCTCGAGCAGGTGCCGTGCGCACGGCGAGCCCGTCGGCGAGCGCCGCCTGGGTGTGTCTGGCGCGCCAGGCCGCGAATAGCCGCCGCAAGATCACCAGCAGTACGACGCAGCCGATCGCGATGAAACGCGTGGTCTCCGATTCGAGCGGGTAGGTGCGTGCGATCGAGATGAGTGGGCCAACGAGCCAGATGACGGCTGCGATCAGCAGCACGCCCACGATCAGCAGCAGGATCGGATGGAACACGATCGACAGGATTTTCTTCATGTCGAGATCCGCTGTCGTTTGCTATGGCCGGGTCACGCGCCGGGCTTCGCGAATAGCGTGACTTCCACGCGTCGGTTGAGAGCCCGGCCGGCAGGCGTGTCGTTGGGCGCGACCGGGTCGGCGTCTCCCTTGCCTTCGGCCTTCAGTCGGGCGGGCGCGACGGTCGCCGCGAGCAGGTCGCGCACATTCGCGGCGCGGTCCTGCGACAGTTCCCAGTTCGACGGATAACGCGCCGAGCGGATCGGCTGATCGTCGGTGTGGCCGGTGACGAGCACGTTGCCCGGTACCGCGTTGAGCGCCGCTGCGATGCGCTGGATCAGCGGCTTCACCCGATCGGAGACAGCCGCGCTGCCGGCCTTGAAGATGCCGTCGCCGCGAATCGTGATGACTGAGCGATCGACCTGATCGCTCACCGTGACGAGACCATCGCGGATTTCCGGCGCGAGGAACTCGGCTAGCCTTGGTTTTGCGGCCGGCGTAATGACGATTGGGCGGGTCGCGCCTGCGCGGATCGACGCGATCGTATCGAATGCGGGGTCCGACAGGCGCCCCAGGTTGAAGCTCATGGAGAGATAAGCCACGGCGAGCACCAGCAGCGCGAAAGCGCCCACCACCCAGACTGGCAGCATTTCGGTAACATGGTTGCGCGCCGCCGCGACGCCGCGCCAGTGAGGCGACAGGGCGCGCTCCGGTTCACCGCACTCCTTGCGGATCAACTCATGGAGGCGTTCGCGCACCGCATCGAGTTTCTGGCGGCCGTCGCCCGAGATGCGATAGCGGCCTTCGAAACCGAGCGCCATCACGACGTTCATCAGTTCGAGCAATTGCAGGTATTGCGCCGGTTTCTGCGCGAGCCGCGCGAGTAGCTGGAACACCTTCTCGCCGCCCCACGTCTCGTTGTGAAACGTGACGAGAAGACTCTGGCGCGCCCAGACGCCGGCGCCCCACGGCGTACCCGATGCCGCCTCGTCGAGCATGGTGCAGATGATGTAGCGCGCCGCCGTGACATGCTCCGTGACGACACCGCTGGCGCGCGCCTGGGCCTCGAAGCGGCGGATGCCGCGCGCGAGCGCGTCGCGCAGCGCGCTAGAGTCGGCGCAGGATGTCATCGCGCGAATCTGCGCGGCGACACGCAGCAGTGGCGCGCACGCGGCGACCAGCGGATTCAGCGAGCTGCCTTCCACCGATGCGGCGAAAACGGCATCGAGCGTGGACTTCGCGCCACCGCTTCCGGCCGCGTCGGTCGGCAAAGCCGCGGCGGCTCCGTCCGGACGCCGGCGCGCGCCGGGGTTCGGCTTGATCATGGTCTGATCGGACTCGAAGCCTGCAAACGGATCGTCGCTCGTCATGGCGGTCACTGGCGAATCGCCCAGAATTCCAGTTCGATGCCGGGAAACTCACCGGCGATATACATCGCAAGGTTGCCGGTCTGTTCGAGCTCTTTCCAGAGATCGCAGCCGCGATCGAGTTCGAAATAGTTGAAGCCCGCATGAAACGGAATTTGCCGCGGAGCCATCGGCATCGCGCGCAAGCCGATTCCGGGCATTGCCAGATTGACGAGATCGCGAAGGCGGTCGGCGGGAGCGAGCTTGGCCTGAGTCGGAAAGCGCACACGCAGCGTTTCTCCCGGCATCTGCGCGTTGACCGCGAGCACGAAGCCGGCTTTCTTCAAGAGTTCCAGATCGTTGATCGTCGCCACGCGCACGCCGGACTTGTGCAACTGCAATTCGATGGCGACGGCGTCCGGTTCGCGCACCTGCGAGAGGAGCTGACGTAATTCCCGCATCACCGGCTCGAACGACCCTTCGAGGTCGTCATGGCGATACGGCGGATACGCGAGCGTACGCCGGCGTTCGTCGAAGGTGGCGAGGTCGCCTGCCAGCGCGATGGCTAGCTGATAGGCGCGCTCGGGATGCAGCAGCGGCACGTGTAGCAGGTGGACGAATTGCGGTTCGAAGCGGTTCAGCGTTTGCAGCAGCAGGAAGTCGGCGACCTCGGCGACTCCGCCGCGTCCGGGCTTCGAGAGGCGCGCGGCGAGCCGGTCGGCATGCTGATGCAAAAGGCCTGCAAGTTCCTGCACGTAGCCAAGCAGTTGTGGTTGGGCGAGCGCGTGGAGCATCGGAGGGATGTAGCGGGGGTCGAGCAGCACGCGATTATCCGCGCGCCGTTCGACGACGCGGGCGATGCCGATCGTCGCGTAGGCATCGGTGGCCTCGTGCGCGAGCATTAGTCGCAGATTTGGCATGCCGACCCGCATCTCAGCCACACGGTCGGTACTGGTGGTGATATCAACGACAGTGGTATCGACTGCCAGGTAGCGCAGGCCGTCTGCGGGACCGCCTTCCACGTCGAATTCCTTCGCGCCATTGCGCGACAGCGGCAACGCCAGCATCACCACTTCGTCGCGCGTGCTGGCTGGCACGTCAAGCGGTGGAGGCACGGGCGCCTCGTCGGGAAACGAGAACGACATGCCGTCGGGCAGCACGCCGAACGCCGATGCAATCGCAATCTTGCCGAGACCCAGCGCGACCTCGTCGAGTGCGTACGCGACCCAGCCCCACGACCACGCTTCGGTCGCCCGGCCGTGCGAGCGGACCAGATGTTCGACGAAGCGGTCGTGCTGCTGAAAATGCTGGGGTTCCAGGAACAACCCCTCGGACCAGATCATTCGTTGGTGCCAGGTCATGGTGGCTCGCAGTGATAGGCAACGCCTCGCACGGCGTGGAAGGTTTCGCGGGCGTACGTCGCCCTGCGGCGCGCCCACCCTTAAAAACGATTGATCGGCAGGAAATTTGCAAACGCCCCTGCTTTTCGGCGCACCAGGCCCGTCACCTCGATAGTACTCAAGGTGGCCCGATCACGACGTCAGCGGCGCCGACCTTCACGGCAAGTGGCGTCGTCCTGTTCGGTGGCACCGGGGCAGTGGCGCGCCAGCGCGAGCGTTCAATGTCGCGATACGCCGCGACGACCCCAATGAATTTCGTGCCGGGCTGGACAGTCTGTTCGAGACTCCGGTTTTCTCCAGGGCGCAGCAGGAACTCGCTCTTTGCGTTCAGGTCAGCGCCAAGCGTCGCCTGGTCCTTCCCGTATAGCGTGAAGAAGTCGGCACTATCGAATGCGGCGGTCGATTTCAGTTCATAGACGCGAACAAGGACTGGTGACGGACGTCCGCTGCTATCCGGGTTCGCCGAGGCGAGCACGGCCACGCTGATTTTTACTGCGGTTGGCGGGGGCGGCGGTGGCGCCTTGCAGGCCGCGCTCAGCATCAGCATGGCCGAGAAACCCAGCACAGGCAAAGACGAACGCGCAAACCCCGGTGCGAATAAGCGCGACGCTCCGGCACGGCGACCGGCAGTCGAATCGATACCTGGCATGGCGTTTCCCCGTCCCGATCAGACTCGCCGCAATGCGCTCAAGGCTTGACAGGAGACACCCCAGGCACCTCAAGCACATAAGGCCGCGGCGCTCAAGCAGTCCCTATCCGCCCTGGCAGGGTTGGCTAAGAGACGAATCGGCTGGCGGCATTTTTAAATTTGGCCGACTGATTCGTCTATCCGAACAGCAGCACGGTCGATGCCGGGCGGCTGGGAAATACGATGTCTCGTGTGCACCTGTCCGACGGCTGTCGTTCCACTATTTCCGACGGAATTGCTCGTGAATCCTTTCCAGCATGTCCGGGTGGCTCGACGCTGGCCCACTGCTGCCGCCCCTGGCCAATGGGCGGTGACGGCGTGGCGCGCTATCGTTTCGAGTTTGGGCGTGATCGCCGGCCTGCTCGCTTTGCTCGCCGTTATCCCAAACGCATCGGCCCAGGATGCGCCGCTCACGCCCGCTGCAAGACAGGCAGAAGCCAGGGCCCGCGACGCCGAAACGATCCAGTCACTATCGAAAGAAGGCCGTCTGCTGCTCGAGCGCGACCAGGTCAAGCTCGACGGCTACGCCTACTGCAGTATGGCGGTCGCGGCCGCGGAACGCGGCGAATTCAGGGCAAGCATCGAGGCTGCCTCACGCGCATTGCTTGTCGCGCAACAGACCGACAACGTTGACTTGCTCGCGCTCTCGAAGCGCGACCTCGCGATCGTCTATAGCTATGCGGGCGACCTCGACGACGCCCAACGCTATGCCAACGAAGCGCTCGCGGCTGGCGTGAAAAACCCCGAGCAGGTCCTCGCGCCCGCGCACAAAGTGCTTGGCGACATCGCCGCACGCAAGTCGGATCCCGCCACTGCGATCAGCGAGTATCGAGCCGCGCTCGCCACGGCCTCGCCGCGCTACCGCCCACTCGTGCTGCTCTCGATGACCAACGCGCAGATCGAAGCCGGCGATGCCACCGCGGCGCGAGCAACCTTCGATCAGGCGAGTGCTGCGCAGGATTCCGTGCTCGCACCGTTCTATCGCCGGATCCAGGGCAATCTTCTGCTCGCCGAAGGCAAGCCTCAGGAAGCGCTCGCCGCGTTCGCAGCCGGCGTCGTGAAGAGCAAGGGGGGAGATGCGAGCTATGAGAACCTGTGGGCACACGAGGGCATGGGCCGAGCCTATTTCGCTCTCGGCGAGCGTGCGCAGGCACGAGCGGCATGGATGCAGGCACTCGACGACTCCGAGACGATCCGCGCCCGCTTTCGCAGCGACGAGTTCAAGACGGGGCTCTTTGCCGATACGCAGACGGTGTTCGAGGAAACCATCGCGCTCGTCGTCGAGGACGGCGACTACGCCACTGCGTGGACCTTGTCGGAGCGCAGTCGCGGGCGCGCGCTGCTTGACGTGGTGCGTAATCGTCTCGCTGTCGGCGTCGACGCGCAGCAGTTGAATGGCCGTGTGCTGTTGCTCGACGAGGTGCGCGCAACGCTGCGGCAAGACGAGGCGATCGTCGAGTTTCACAGCCTGCCGCGCGAGATGATCGTTTGGGTGGTGCGCGCCGACGGTCTGACGGGCATCACACTGCCGATCGCCCGCAAGGACATGACGCTGGCCGTCAGCGATTTTCGCAACGCAATCATTCGCGGACGTCCCCAGGCGCTCACTTACGGGACCCGGCTCGACACGCTGCTGATCGAGCCCCTCGGCTTGCGGCCCAACGAGCGGCTCATCATCGTGCCCAACGGAGCACTGCATTACATGCCGTTTCAGGCGTTGCGCAACGAGCAGGGCTTTCTGATTCAACGGCATCCGATTGCACTCGCGCCTTCGGCTAGCGTTGCAGTGCAACTCGTGCACCGGCAGCAACGCGTGGCGAGCGATCTGGTCGCGTTCGGCAATCCGCGTATCACGCCGGAATTCGATCTGCCGGGCGCCGAGGCGGAAGTGCGCGGAATTGCGCCCCTTTTCACCCGAGAAGAAACTTTTCTGCAGAGCGCGGTGACCCGCACTGCGTTCAGTAACAACGCGCCGACAGGCCGCGTCGTGCACGTCGCGACGCATGCCGAAGCCGACACCATCGATCCGTTGCATTCGCGCATTCTGCTCGCGCCTGCGTCGCAACCGGCCGACGGACCTGACTCTCTGCTCGCCGAGGATATTTACAACCTCAAGTTCGACGCGGTCGCACTTGTTACGCTCTCGGCTTGCGAGACGGCGCTCGGGCGAGTTGAACGCGGCGACGAGATCATGGGCTTTACCCGGGCCTTTTTCTACGCTGGCGCATCGGCACTGATCGTCTCGATGTGGCCGGTATCAGATGAATCGACCGCGCTCACGATGCGCACCTTCTATGCGTCGCTGACACGCGGTGACGAAGCGATCGATGCGATGCGCAACGCGCAGCTGGCGGTGCTTGCCAACAGCAGGTTTTCGCATCCGTTCTATTGGGCCCCGTTCGACCTGATGGGTGGCTGGCGCCTCTCCGTGGCGCAATGAGAACGCTCCCGTGAAAAAGCCCATGCCCCTCAAGCCTTATTCGATCCGGCGTCGGCGCCTCGCGCCGCGTCAAACGCTGACATGCGCAGCGCGATGCCTGCCGGTGACACTTGCGTGCGCGATAGGCGCGGGAGCTTGGGCGCAACAGCCCCCCGGGGCCGGCACGCAACAGGTTCCGAACGCCGGAACGCTGTTGAACCAACAGGCGCGCCCGGAGCCGTCGGCGCCGCCGACCGGCACTTCGGGCGCACTGCCCGCACCGCCGGCAGCGGCGGCGCCGGTACCCGATGGCAAGACCTTCGAGTTGCACAGCGTCCGTCTGGCGGGCAACGATACGCTGTCCTCCGACACCTTGCTGGCGCTCGTGCGCGGCAAGATAGGCCAGCAAGTCTCCCTCAATGACCTGAACGCAATGGCAGCGAGCATGGCTCAGGCCTATCACGATCGCGGTTATGCGCTAGCGCAGGTCGTGATTCCGCCCCAGGACGTGACCAACGGCGACGTGACGTTCACCGTGCTCGAAGGCAAGATTGGCCGCGTGCACCTCAATCTGGCACCCGGCACGCCGATTCGCGAGAGCCTCGTGCAAGCGCGGCTCGCGGCAATCCAGCCGGGCAAGCCGCTACTGCAGCGCGACCTTGAACGCACGATGCTCCTGTTGTCGGACCTGCCTGGCGTGCGTGTGACCTCCGCGCTCGAAGCCGGCAGCGTGCCTGGCACGGTCGATCTGACAGTCGATCTCTCGCCCGCAAGACGCTGGGAGCTTGGTATGGCGGTGGACAACTATGGCGCGCCGCCAGCCGGCAGCGGGCGGATCGGTCTTGTCGGGCGGTTCGCGTCGCCGCTGATGAACGGGGATAACCTCGACGTGAACCTGCTGGCCGCCCAACGCAGCGATACGCTTTACGGACGCATCGGCTATGACACCCCTATCGACAGCAACGGCACTCGGGCGGGCATCGCGTATTCACATCTGTACTACTACCTCGGTCAGGAGTTTGCGGCGCTCAATGCGCAAGGCAACGCCGATGTCGTCACCGCCTCGATCTCGCACCCTCTGATCCGATCGCGAAGCGAAAACCTGCTGCTGCGTGGTGCACTTGAATATCGTTCGCTCAATGACAAGATTGGCGTCGCAAGCTTTGAGAATCCGCAGAAACTCTCGCTCGCGAGTGTCGGGCTGTCCTACGAAAGCCGCGATGCATTCCTCGGCGGGGGATTCAACAGCGCGGACGTGGAACTCTCGTTTGGGCATCTGAATATCGACTCGGCTTTAGGCCGCGCGCTGGACGAGGGGCCAGGCGGGCGCAACACCCAGGGCAATAGCGTACGCATGACGATGCTCGCGAACCGTCTGAATGCCGTGACGGAGAAATCGAGCGTGTTCATCGGCATCTCGGGGCAGTGGGCCAATCAGAACCTCGACAGTTCTTCGCAGATTGCGCTCGGTGGTCCACATGCGGTGCGCGCTTACTCGCCCTCGGAAGCAATCGTCGACGAAGCATTGATCGGCACCGTGTCGTATCGCTACGCGGTGATTCCAGCGCTCACGCTTTCCGTGTTCTTCGATATTGGCGTAGGGCGCTACAACGCGCGCCCGATTCCCGGCCAGGGCGCCAATACCACGACGCGCAGCGGGCCGGGCCTCGGACTCTTCTGGAGCGGACCGGCGGGCATTACCGTCGACGCAAGCCTCGCCTGGCGCACAACACGCCCCGATACGACCGGCAACGACAAGCTGCCGCGCCTCTATGTGCAGTTGTCGAAGGCGTTCTGAAGGAGCCTGACATGAACGACACTTCCTGCGTCCCGGCCCGGCAACGTCGCCGGGCCGCAGAGCGTGCGCGCCGCAAACAGGGAAAGCTGGCCCGGCGCGAGAGCATGGCGGCTCGCGAGCAGTTCGTCATGCCGCTTTTGCCACTGATGATCTTCCTGATCACGCCCGAGGCGGTAGCGCTGCCGGTGGGTGGGCAGGTCGTGAACGGTAACGTCGCAATCGGAGCGGCGGCAAACAACACACTGCCGATCAAGCAGACCTCGGGCAATGCGATTGTCAACTGGCAAGCGTTTTCGATTGGTGGCAACGAGACGGTCAATATCCAGCAGCCGAATGCGAATGCGGTGATGCTCAATCGAGTGCTGGGCAGCAACGCGAGTGTGATCGCGGGCAAGCTGAACGCAAACGGCAAAGTGTTTCTCGTGAATCCGGCGGGCGTACTGTTCTCGCCGGGGGCGTCCGTCAATGTCGGATCGCTGGTGGCGTCGACGCTCGGTATTTCCGATAAGGATTTTCTCGCGGGCAACTATCATTTTGTCGCGGTGCCGGGGCAACCGGGCGGCAGTGTCGTCAATCAAGGCTCGATCCAGGCGGCAGCTGGCGGAACAGTTGCGATGCTCGGCGCGCAAGTCAATAACAGCGGCACGGTCAGTGCGAAACTCGGCACAGTCGCGCTGGGAGCAGGTGGCGATATCACGCTCGATTTCGCCGGCGACGGCCTCACGCTGCTGAAGATCAACGGCCCGGCGGCGCAAGCGCTGATTGACAATTCGGGCACGCTCGCCGCCGACGGCGGCCAGGTCCTGATGTCGGTTCAAAGCGCGGATGCGCTCGCTGGCACCGTGCTCAATCAGCAAGGGATGGTGCGCGCGCAGAGTGTCGCGGAGCGCAACGGGCGCATCGTTCTGGACGGCGGGCCGCTTGGCGTGACGCAGGTGTCGGGCGTGCTGGACGCGACGGGTGGCGCGGGGCTGACGGGCGGGCAAATCGATGTGACCGGGCGCGACGTCGCGCTGTTGAAAGGCGCGCTCGTCGACGCGAGCGGCGCGACGGGCGGCGGCAGGGTGCGCTTCGGCGGCGGTCCAGCTGGCGCGGACACGGACATTCGCGACGCCCGGGCGATCTGGATGGATCCGGCCGCGCAGATGCGCGCGGACGCGCTCGTGAGCGGGCCGGGCGGGCAGCTTGTCGCGTATGGTTCGGACACGGCACGGATTTACGGCACGCTGTCCGCGGTGGGCGGCCCGCAAGGCGGCAACGGCGGCATGATCGAAACGTCGGGCCATTACCTCGATACAGCAGGAGCGCAGATCGATGCTTCGGCGCTGATGGGTTTGGCGGGGACGTGGAAACTCGATCCGTTTGACGTCCTGATTACCGACGACGCGACCGTACCCGTCACGCCATTCAACGGCATGTTCACTTCGAGCGCGGCACAGACGCAGATCACGACCGGAGCCATCAGTGACGCGCTCAACCGTGGTGTCAATGTCACCATTTCAACCTTGCAGACTACGCCGAGCGGATCCGATCTCGGCACCATCACTCTGGAGGGGCCGATCGAGAAGACGACGGGGGCCGCCGCGGTAACGCTCACGCTGGAGGCCAGCGGCTCGATCGTAATGGACGGTACGAGAGACCAGGCGATTCCTTCGATCACCGATCAGCCGTCCGCCACGCTTACACCCGGTCCGCTGAACATCATTCTGGCAGCGAAAGGCGTGCAAACCCAGCAATCTGCCAGTATTACGGTGAGGGGTCTGAGCGACACCGAGCCCGTCGAGTTGTGGACCAATGGCGGCGACATCCAGATTGGAACGCCGCTCGCCTCCGGACAAGCAAGTCCGCCCGTCGTGCTCACGGATGTCAGTATCGATACGCGTGTACGGACACCGCCGCCACAGTCGGGACCTGACACCACGGCCGCGAGCGGCCGCGTGACGATTCAGGGCGCAGGTGTGACGAGTCCGAATTCAGATTTCATTGCCAACGGTGATGGCGTCGACATTCTCGGAACGACCATCATGACGACGACCGGCGCCATCAGCATTGTCGGGTCAGGCCCAGTGGTGAGCGGCGCCACACGAACGCAGGGGAACGGCGTGGTCATCGGCGCCACGACGATCGGTGATGGCGCCACGGGCCTCGGCTCGACGATCGCCTCGACATCGGGTCCGATCACGGTCCAGGGTACAGCGGCCACCTCGACCGGTGCTCCCACGAATAATCCCGCTAACACGTCGGTGGTGGGCGACGGCGTCAACATCTCGGGGGCGTCGACGATCTTCTCGGGCGCGGGCGCGATCACTATCTCGGGCACGGCCAGTTCCTCTACGGGCACGTTCACGAACCCCATGGGAACCGTCGCCGGCAACGCCGTTGGGATCACCGGCCCGGCGTCGATCGACACCGGCTCGGGCGCGATTACCATCCGGGGCGCGGGCGCGACTTCCACTACAGCTGTCAATCTGCTCGCGACCAACGGGATCGCGATCGACGGAACCACGACGATCGCCTCGACCTCGGGCCAGATAAGCATGCAAGGCTCCGGGGCTACTGCGACAGGGACGGTTAATCAGCTCAGCGGCGATGGTATCGACCTTTCCGCCACGACGACGATCACGTCATCGTCCAGTTCGATCGGCATCAACGGCACGGCGGCCAGTTCCACGACGACAGTCGGCCAGTTCGATGGCAACGGCGTCGTGATCGACGGACCGGCGACAATTTCCGCGGGCACCAATCTCTCCATCGTTGGCACGGTGCCCGCCACGTCAGCATCGGGGGACGGCGCACGGATCGGAGACGGCATCGACATTGGCGGCGGCAGCTCGGTGACGCTCGCCGCCAACCAGCTGACCATCGAAGGTTCCGCGTCGCCAGCCAATGTCTTTGGCTTTGGCGTGGCGATATCCGGGCCCGTGACCATTGACGCAAGACAGGGCGACGCGCGGATCTTCGGCAGCGGTAACGGCGATGAGGGCGTGTCGATTATCGCGGGACCGGAAATTCCGGTCACCGTGTCCGCGCACAACGGCATCGTCGACATACGCGGTGTCACGAATGGCGTCGGCCTATCGGGTTCGAGCGTCGATCAGATCCAGTTCTCGTCCGGCGTATCGGTCGACGGCGCTCAGATTTCCGCGAGCGGCGCACCGAGCGGCGTCTCCATCACGGGCTCGACTCCGTCGACGGCCGCGGGGTTTGAGCTCATCGGCACGACTGTCTCGACTGACCCTGGCGGCACGATCATCCTGCGGGCCGCAAGCGGCAGCACGAACTCGTCGTCGATTTCCATCGATCCTGCCTCGTCGATCCGGGCACCGGGCGGCGTGGTGGTGTTCGCGCCGGCTTTGGTCGACCCGAACTTCGCCGTGACCCCACAAAACAGCGTGCCGATCACGCTGTTCGGACCCAGCACAACCGCGGGACTCAACATCGACCCGGCAACGTATCAAACAATCGCCCCCACGCTGGGAACGCTCGTGCTCGGCTCGACGACGCAGATCGGCCCGATCACGGTCGAGGGCACATGCGCGGGCAACGCCGCGTCGTGCGCGCAGCCGCAACGGCCGACGGTCGTGAGCAATCTGACGCTCGCCAATCCGGGGGCAGGAAGCCTGGGCATCGCACTGCCATTTGGCGTCTCGATGCCTGGTCATACCTTGGCGCTGTCTTCGGCAGGCGCTGTGACCGACCCGAACGGCATCCAGGCAGCCGGTCTGCTGCTCGCCGGAAACACGAATTTCACGCTGAGCGATCCAGGCAACGACGTCGGCAGGCTAGCCATAGTCGGTGCGCAAAACGTGACCTTCTCGAATCCGGGTAGTTTCGACATTGGACCATTGACTGCGCAAACCTATGATTCGGCCACAGGGACGGTGACGACCATCGATGGCACGAACTCCTCGCTAAGCGGCAGTCTCCAGGCGACCTCGTCGAACGGCGCGATATCGCTAGGCGTTCCGGGTACGTCAACGAGCGTGAATGCGGGCCGCACGATCGACCTCGTGATGGAAAACGGCGAGTTCGACAACGCGGGCGGCGGCCGCCTTACCGCAGGCAATGCCTGGCATGTCTGGGAAGCAAGCTGGCAGGGCGAGACGCGCGGCGGCCTGGATCCGGGCGGCGCGAGGCCGAACTTCTATGGCTGCATTTACCCGGGAATCTGCAGCTGGGGCGGCACCGTGCCGCTCGACAGCAACCATTTTGTCTATGTCGCGCAGCCGACGCTCTCGATCACCATCGGCAACAGCAGCCGTGTCTACGGAACCGGCAATCCTGCGTTCACGTTCACGGTGACAGGTCTGATCAACGGCGATACGGCAGGCGGGGTTGTCCAGGCCGGGTCGCTCGGCACGCCGGCAAACTCGGGCTCACCGGTCGGGCAGTATCCGGTCACCGGCACATTCGCTTCGCTGGTCGGCTACAACCTGGCGATCGTACCCGGCACGCTGACGGTCACGCCACTTCCGGTCAACGGGCAGGTCTTCGACCGTACGGGCCTGCAGCCGCTCTTTACGGCGCAGGAGCAGAGCTTCGTCTATGAAAGCAATCTGGGCGGCATCCATGTCTGCGTCGGTTCGAACGAACCGATTCTGGCCCTCCAGCAGCCCGAAGGCGCGGCCGACAAGCTGGCGGTCGAATGGAAGCGGGTGCGCTCGCGGCCGAATCTGAACAGTTGCCTCGTCGTCAATGGCCAGCACGGCTGCGACGAATTCTAGCGGCGGAGACGGTCAATGCTCGACGTAGAACCCTTGCTCGCCGAAACCCGATCGATGCCGCCGTGCGGCGTCGATCTGGAATACGACGCCGAATTCCTCGAACTCGAAGCGCTTGCAAGCGACAAGCCGAAGCGGCAGTTCCAGGACACGGACGAGGAGCCGCCCTGGCGCGACATCATGGAGCGCGCCGCGGCGCTGCTCGACCAGTCGAAGGATCTGCGCGTTGCGCTCATTTACACTCGGGCCGCCTCGCGGGTGGCCGGACTCGGCGGCTTTCACGCGGGGCTGCGCGTGCTCCTCGGCATGCACGAACGTTACTGGGAGAACCTCTATCCGCCGCTCGACGCCGAAGATGCCGACAGCCCCGCCGCCCTACGGGCGACCGCGCTCGCGGCGCTGGGGGACCCCTTTACACCGTTCGACGATCACTCGACGCTCCTTCACGATCTGCGCGTGGCCGAAGTCTGCCGTGTACCGGGCGACCGGCTCACGGTACGCGACATCCTGATCGCGACGGGCAAGCTGGCCGCGCCCGAAGGCGAGTCGACACTGACGCTTCAGACCGTTCAGGGCGTGCTGGCCAAGGTGATCAAGGACGAACCGGCGGCGCTCGCGGACGCACTGGCCTTACCCGAAACTGTCGAGAATCTGGCCAACCGGATGAGCGCATGCTTTGGCGCCCAGGACGCGCCGGGCATCACCATGATGATGGGTGCCGCACAGAACATCGCGAGCGTGTGCCGTTCCGTGGCGGTCGACAGCATCGCTGCCGCGCAATCCGGCGAGAATCCGCAGCCCGTTGCCGTAGACGCTGCCGGCACGTTGTCAGCCGGCGTGGCGGAATTGCCGCGCGCCCAAGGTCCAGGCCGACTGGCGACGCGCGAGGATGCCATTGCGATGCTGGACGCTGTATGCGCGTTCCTCGAACGTACCGAGCCGACCAATCCGGCGCCGCTGCTCATCCGGCGGGCACGGGCGCTGATGAGCAAGGATTTCATCGCGATCATGCAAGACCTCGCGCCGGAGAGCCTCCCACAGATCCAACAGATCGTGGGCAAGGAGCCCGGATGACGCACGCAGAAGCAGGTCCGTGCGCCGTTATTTTTCAATCGACGGCCGCCCAATCGTCTTAGAAAGGTGAGTCTCGAACACGCAGGGAGGGGTTATGGCAACGAGCAGTCAGAAGTTCATCGGCCGCAACCGGGCGCCGCGCGTACAGATCGAATACGACGTCGAGACTTACGGCAGCGAGCGCAAGATCCAGCTGCCGTTCGTCATGGCCGTGCTGGCCGATCTGTCAGGCAAACCCGCCGAGCCGTTGCCGCCGGTCGGCGAGCGCAAATTCCAGGAAATCGACATCGACAATTTCGACAGCCGGATGAAGGCGATGAACCCGCGCGTCGCTTTCCAGGTGCCGAACACGTTGACCGGCGAGGGCAATCTCAGCGTCGACATCACCTTCGAGAACATGGACGATTTTTCGCCCGCGGCCGTCGCCCGCAAGGTCGATGCGCTGAACAGGCTGCTCGAAGCGCGCACGCAACTGGCCAACCTGGTCACCTACATGGACGGCAAGACGGGCGCAGAAGAGTTGATCGCGCGCGTGCTCGAAGACCCGGCACTGCTGCAGACGCTCGCTAGCACTGCGCAAAAACCGGCAGCTTCGGCCGAATGAGCCGCGGCTTCGCCGGTGGTGTCCCACTAAAGGGAAACGAACATGTCTGATATTCCGAAGTCCACCGAAACGCCGGCTGAGCAGAAGGGCACGACGCTCGAAGGCAGCGATCTCGCCGCACTCCTGAACAAGGAATTTCGCCCCAAGAGCGACGAGGCGATGAACGCCGTGCAAACCGCGGTACAGACGCTCGCACAGCAGGCCCTGTCGAAAAGCCAGCTGATTTCCGGCGATGCGATCCGTACGATCCAGAGCATGATTGCCGAAATCGACGCGAAGCTCACCGGACAGGTCAACGAGATCCTGCATCATGCTGACTTCCAGAAACTCGAAGGCTCCTGGCGCGGCTTGCACTACCTGATCAACAACACCGAAACTGACGAGATGCTCAAGATCCGCGTGATGAACATCTCGAAGAAGGATCTGGGCAAGACGCTCAAGCGTTTCAAGGGCGTCGCGTGGGACCAGAGCCCGCTTTTCAAGCGCGTGTACGAAGAGGAATACGGCCAGTTCGGCGGCGAACCGATTGGCGCGATGGTCGGCGACTATTACTTCAATCAGACTCCACCCGATGTCGAATTGCTCGGCGAAATATCCAAGATTGCGGCGGCGGCGCACGCGCCGTTTATTGCCGCAGCCGACCCGAGCCTTCTGCAGATGGATTCGTGGCAGGAACTGGCTAATCCGCGCGATCTGACCAAGATCTTCGGCACGCCGGAATATGCAAGCTGGCGTTCGCTGCGTGAAGCGGAAGACGCGCGTTACCTTGGCCTTGCAATGCCGCGCTTTCTCGCGCGGGTGCCTTACGGCGCGCGCACGGCGCCCGTCGATGAATTCGATTTCGAGGAAGACACGGGCTCGGCGGATCACAGCAAGTATGCGTGGGCGAATGCGGCGTATGCGATGGCGGTCAATATCAACCGTTCGTTCAAGCTCTACGGCTGGTGCTCGCGGATTCGTGGGGTGGAGTCGGGCGGCTCGGTCGAGGGGCTACCGGTGCACACCTTTCCGACCGACGACGGCGGCGTCGACATGAAATGCCCGACCGAGATCGCGATTTCCGATCGTCGCGAGGCCGAACTGGCGAAGAATGGTTTCATGCCGCTCATTCACCGCAAGAATTCGGATTTCGCGGCCTTTATCGGTGCGCAATCGCTGCAAAAGCCCTTCGAATACGAGGACCCCGACGCCACCGCGAACGCGGCGCTCGCGGCACGGTTGCCGTATCTGTTCGCGTGCAACCGCTTTGCGCATTACCTGAAGTGCATCGTGCGCGACAAGATCGGCACGTTTAAGGAGCGCTCCGATATGGAAAGCTGGCTGAACCGCTGGATCACGCAGTACGTCGACGGCGATCCCGCCAACTCGTCAGAGATCACCAAGTCGCAAAAGCCGCTCGCGGCAGCGGAGGTGAAGGTACAGGAAGTGGAGGGCGCGCCGGGATACTACACCTCGACTTTCTATCTGCGCCCGCACTATCAGCTCGAAGGGTTGACGGTATCGCTGCGGCTCGTGTCGCGATTGCCGTCCGCGAAGGCGGCCGCCTGACGCAATTCGCGTCAGCGGCGCCGCTGCGACGACGCGTCAACGCGTGCGCAGGATCGTCGTCTGTGGCGGCTCGCCGATCCACACCGCCGTCGCGGTAAAGTTGTCGTGTCCTGGGCGGGCGTTGTCCGTGACCCGTGCTGCCAGCCGTTCGAGCCATGCCGACGGTGAGGCTGCGCGACCGATCGCGTCGATCATCGCAGCTTCGTCCACATACTCCCAGAAGCCGTCCGTGCAAAGCAGGAACGCATCTCCATCGGCGAGCGGGAAAGGCTCGCTGGAAACCGCGATCGGCAAATCATCGGCCGTGCCGAGCGCCGCAAACAGCACGTTGCGGCGGGGGTGATGGCGCACGTCCTGGCTCTCCAGCAGTTTCGCGTCGAGCATGCTTTGCACCAGGCTGTGGTCCTGGGTCTGGACCCGGGTGGCGCCGTTGCGGAAGCAGTAGAGACGGCTGTCTCCGCAATGCGCCCAGGCGGCGGACTGCGCATGCTCATCGATGGCGAGCAGCACTGCCGTCGAACGCATGTGTTCGAGTCCGCCGCCGGTTTCCTGCGCGTCGACGATCGCGTCGTTCGCGCGCAGCAGGATCCGCATCAGGTTCGGCGCGCTCAGCGCGAGACCCGCAGCGGCGACCCGATCGAGTTCGGCGCAGACCGTGTCGACCACGATACGCGACGCCGCATCGCCGCCACCGTGTCCGCCCGCGCCATCGGCGACCACGCAGGCGAGCAGGTGGTCGCGCCGCCATTCGCCGTAGGCGTCCTCGTTGCGGCTTCGACCGCCCACCTCGCTCACGCTTGCGGTTAGCAGTTGCACGATGTCCTCCAGCGAGCGCGACGTGACGGGACGTGATTCAGGTTCAGGACTTGCCTTGCTTCAGGCGGTCGATCTGCGCCTCGTAGGCCGCAACGAACGCCTTGCCGAAGAGCGCGTGGAAGTCGTCGGCGGCTTCGTGCGAAAGCTGGCTGTACAGGTCGTTAAACAGATCCCAGCAGCGCGCGCGACGGCTTAGCTGCGGCAGTAACGCGTCGAGCAGCGAGTGTTGCACAAGGCGCGCTTCGATTTTCGCCGGTTCGAAGCGCTCGAACACGCCGTCCAGCGCGGCGCGCATACCCGCGACAAAACCGACCTGGTGCGCGCGCAGATCGTCGTAGGCGTCCGACAAGGCCTCGGTGCCCGGCATGAAGCCTCGTGACGGACGATTCAGCAGATGGGCGAGCGCTGTTTCGACGTCCGGGGAGAACTTGAGCGGGTTGTTGCCGGTCGCGACTATCAAGGTCGCGTCGGTGCGCATTTCGCGCTTGGTGGTCGCGCGCGCGGTGAGCAGGTCGAGCGTCCCTTGAGTGGCCTCGCGCAGCAACGCGCCGATCAGTTGCATGACGGCGGGCGTGAGTGAATCGAGATGGACGCCGGGCGCGTCGAGGCCGCGCAGCAAAGCGTCGAGCAACGCGCGCTCATCGGCCGGCCGTGGCGGGGATTCCGCGACTGCTGCGGGCGGTGCGCTGGGCGGTTGCCGCGGCTCTTCCCGCGACTCCGGACGCATCCGCGGCAGAGGAAACGCGCTGCTCAGCTCGGAGCCGCGATCGGGCAGCGTGGGCGGCGGTGCGTCGGGCCGCGCCGATGAAGTCAGGCTCGCCAGCGGATCGCTCGCTTGAGCGGTGTTAGGCGCGCAGAGCGGATCGTCGATCGGCGAGGCGCCGAACGGCGGCGTCCGTCTTAGGTTGCCGTGGTCGTCAGACGGGAGATCAGCGGCCGGACCGAGGTCGAACAGATCATCAATCGAGCGGTTCGCTGCGGGATCGTCGAGGCCCAGATCGAAGTCTTCAGGCAGGCCGGAGCATGGCTTGCCGGACTGGACGTCCGGCTCGGTGCGCCTGCTCGCCGGGCGGAGCAGATCGTCCAGTCCGGCTGTGTCGTGCCCGGCGCGCGGGGCCTGCGACGGCGCACCGAAAATATCGGCGAAAGGATCGTTGCTGAGGTCCGTCGGCATGGTGGGCACGGTCGGCTCATCGTCGCTATTCACCGCGCAGCGCAACTGGTAGCCGCCAATCTGCACTTCGTCACCGTCTTTCACGATGATTTCCTGCCCGGGCTCCAGCGCCGTGCCGTTCACGAGTGCCGGATTGCTGCCGCGATCGATCAGCCGGTATTGACCATCGCGCCACACGATCTGCGCGTGCACGCGCGACACCGTGCGTTCCGGGTCCTCGAGCACGAGGCGGTTCGAATCCGCACGGCCGATCGTCCCGCCCGCCGTGTCGAAGGTGGCCGAAGGCGGATGCGCCCGGGGCTGGCCATTGAAGCGTGTCACCGTGAGCGTCAGCATCAGATGAACTCCCGTACGGCCCCGTCTCAGTCAAACTGGTAGAGGAAGTCGTCCGCCGTGGTCGACAGGCGGATGCGCGTGAGTGCGCCGCCCTCGGTCAGCCTCGACAGATATTCCGTGGAGATGCGCGGCAGTACCGTGTTGGTGAGCAGCGCATCGATCACGCGGCCGCCTGATTCGGCCTCGGTGCAGCGCGACACGATGAGCTTGACCGCAGCGTCGTCGAACTCGAACGGGATACCGTGATTGTCGGCGATGCGGCGGCGAATGCGCTCCAGCTGCAGGCGCACGATGTTCGCCATCATCGCGTCGGAAAGCGGGTAGTAGGGCACCGTGACAACGCGGCCGAGGAGCGCGGCCGGGAACACCTCGAGAAGCGGCTCGCGCAAAGCGGCGGCAAGTGCCGCGGGCGCGGGGGGACTCGCCGGGTCGCGGCACATCCGCATGATGACCTCTGAGCCGACATTCGACGTGAGCAGGATGATCGTGTTTTTGAAGTCGATATAGCGGCCTTCGCCGTCTTCCATCCAGCCCTTGTCGAAGACCTGAAAAAAGATTTCGTGCACGTCGGGATGGGCCTTTTCGACCTCGTCGAGAAGCACGACGCTGTACGGGCGGCGGCGCACCGCCTCGGTGAGCACGCCGCCTTCTCCATAACCGACATAGCCCGGCGGCGCGCCCTTGAGGGTCGAGACGGTATGGGCTTCCTGAAACTCGCTCATGTTGATGGTGATGACGTTCTGCTCGCCGCCATAGAGCGCCTCGGCGAGCGCGAGCGCGGTTTCCGTCTTGCCTACTCCCGACGTGCCGCACAACATGAACACGCCAATCGGCTTGTCGGGGTTGTCGAGGCGTGCGCGCGAGGTCTGAATGCGCTTTGCGATCATGTCGAGCGCGTGGCGCTGGCCGATCACGCGCCGATCGAGTGTGTCGGCAAGATTCAGGACCGCAGCCATTTCGTTGCGGACCATGCGGCCGACAGGAATGCCGGTCCAGTCGGCGACCACCGAAGCGACGACGGCGGCGTCGACGGTCGGCATGATCAGCGGGGCTTCCCCCTGAAGGTCGGCAAGGCGGATTTTCAGGTCAGCGAGGCGGGCGAGGAGCGACGCACGGTCGGTGGTTTGCTGGGCGGCCGTTGCGCTGCTATCGGTGCCATCAGTGCTATCGCTGGTCTCTCCGGTCTCGCCAGCGGCAGCCTCTGCGGAATCGACCTGCTCACCGCTTGCCCGCAGCGCAGCGCGCACCGACAGCAACTCGTCGACCACCCCCTTTTCCTCGTTCCAGCGTGCTTCCAGCCCTTCGAGCACATCGTGTTCACGCACGAGCGCGTCGGCGACAGCCGTCCCGCGCGCGCCGATATCGACGCCCATGCTAGCTTCCCGCGCGACGATGGCCGCCTCGACATCGAGCCCTTCGATTCTGCGGCGGCAGTCGTCGAGTTGCGGCGGCGTTGCGTGCTGGCTGACCGCGACGCGTGCGCAGGCCGTGTCGAGCAGACTGACTGCCTTGTCCGGCAATTGCCGCGCGGGAATGTAGCGATGCGAGAGCCGCACGGCCGCTTCGATGGCTTCATCGAGCAACTGCACCCGGTGATGCGATTCCAGCACGGCCGCTACTCCGCGCAGCATGCGCACGGCCTTCGCCTCGTCGGGCTCATGTACCTGGACCACCTGAAAGCGCCGCGTGAGCGCCGGGTCCTTCTCGATGTATTTCTTGTACTCGGCCCAGGTGGTTGCACCAATCGTGCGCAGGTCGCCACGTGCGAGCGCGGGCTTGAGAAGATTGGCCGCGTCGCCCGTGCCTGCCGCGCCGCCCGCGCCGATCAGCGTGTGAATCTCGTCGATAAACAGAATGATCGGTGACGGACTCGCCTGAACCTCTTCGACGACTTGCCGCAGCCGCTGTTCGAATTCGCCCTTCATGCTCGCGCCGGCCTGTAGCAGGCCGAGATCGAGCGACCACAGCGTGACGCCGCGCAGCAACGGCGGAACGTCGCCGCGCACGAGACGCTGTGCGAATCCTTCGACCACCGCCGTCTTGCCGACGCCAGCCTCGCCGGTAAGCAGCGGATTGTTTTGCCGCCGCCGCATCAGGATATCGACGATCTGGCGGATCTCCTCATCGCGTCCGCTGATCGGGTCGATCTTGCCGTTGCGGGCATTGTCGGTGAGGTCCGTTGCATACTTCCTGAGCGCCTCCTGTTTGCCCATGGCCGCGGGCGCCGGTTCGTACGCGGTGCTGCGCTCCGCTGGTGCGACGCCGCTCTGGTCCGCCGTGTCTTCCGCCGAGCCGGCCAGGATGGTAGAGAAGTTGTCCGAAAGGTCTTCGAGCTTGATGCGTTCAAACTGGTGCGAGATGGCGAGCAGGTTGTTGCGAAGCCGGGGCGTCTTGAGGATGCCGACCATCAGGTGGCCCGTGCGCACTTTCGTTGCACCGAACATCAGTGTGCCGTAGACCCAGCCGCGCTCGATGGCGTCGGTGATGTGCTCGGAGATATCGGAGATCGAGGTCGCGCCGCGCGGCAGACGATCGAGCGACGCCGTCATGTCGCGCGCCAGCACGGCAGCATCGATGTTGTAATGGGTCATCAGCCGTTGCAGATCGGAGCCGGGCGTCTCCACGATCTGCATGAGCCAGTGTTCCAGCTCGACGTACGGGTTGCCGCGCAGCTTGCACAGCACCGTGGCGCTTTCGACGGACTTGTAGCCGAGCGGGTCGAGCTTGCCAAACAAGGCGACACGACTGATTTCCGCCATCGTGAAAGCTCCTTTGACCAGAGAACGAGCGCCGCCGCGGTGTCCCGTCGTCTTGTAAGACGGCTTTGCGAGCGGTTTTTTTGAAAGCGGGAGGTAATCGGGACGTCAAAGCGGCACGCGCCCATCCGCATCCAGCGCGAGGTCGGCTGCGTCGTGGCGCCGTCCGCGCTGTGCGAGCCATGCGGAGTAGCCGAGACGTCCGTAGCGGCCCAGCCTGAACGCCGGCACCTCGCCCGCCTGCAGGATCAGCTTCGCGTCCCATGCCAGTTCGCGGTTCAGATGTTGCCGCACCAGCGCAACGAGTGGTGCAAGCGCCGCGCCGCCGGGCAGCAGCGCTTCATATTGCGCGAGCGACAGCGGGCCGATCACGAGACGAAATTTGTGCTGCCGGTCCCAGATATGTCCGCCGAGCACGGCGCCGCTGCCCAGGCGCGCCATGCTCGAGCGTGTCCGGTTCTGCTGCGCATGCGTGCCGCGTGTCTGCAGGATGGTCCGTTCGGCACGTTCCAGTGTCATCCAGTGTCCGCAGAACGGTTCGACACGCACCGGCACCCGCAGCACGGCGCCGGTGATCGCTTCGAGCACTTCGAGCGGTCGCGTCTGCATGTTGATCAGTCCAGCAAAGTGGAGCCTTGCAAAATCGGACGCAGCATCGCGCCGATGGCTGGCATCATCCGCGAAGCCGATCAGGGAGCCGACATAGAACGTGAAGCGGTCGCCGGGGCGATCGAGACTGTTCGCGGGACGTCCCAGAGACGAGGCGCGGTAGAACAGCAGCAGAAAGCGGTGTAAGAGCATGTCGAGCAGATGCGCAAATGCCGCGTCGCCGTGATGCATGATGCGTTCGCGCGCGAAGTCGGTCAGATGCAGCGGCAATGGGCCGTTCGGTCCGAGCAGGCCGAAAAAGCGCTGTGAAAGGCGCGGCGCGCTCGTTTGAACCCGTCCGCTGGCTCGTGTCAGCGCGGCGAGCGGTGCGGGCGCGAATGCGAGAGATACGTCCTGCGCGAGCCGGATCGGTTCTTCCGTTGGACGCGACGCCGTGCCAAGACGCGGCAGATGCGGTGTGAGCGCCTCGACACGGCGCATCAACTGAAAAAAGTCATATTCGTGTGGCGCGGCGGCCACGCGCTCGAAAAGCGCATCGAGCGCTTGCGCCCGCCCGGCTGCGTCGTCCGCAGGGGCGTCGGCGGCTGGCGGCTCGTCGGCCGCTGCGCTCAGAAGGTCTGACGGATTCCGCATCGCGGGGGCAGGCGAAGGATCTCGCCGCGAGTCGTCGTACGCAGAACCGTCTGCACGAACGCGTTGATCGATACATAGCGCGCGAAAAACCGGTCGAGCACGCACCCGAGCAGGTATGCGCTGCCGCCCTGAAACGCCATATCCTCGGCGCTCAGTTCGATCTGCAGACCGCGCCCGAACGCGATGGGTCCGGGCATCGGCAAGCGCCGCACCACAGGCGTCGCGTGCACCGAGAGGACACCTGCAATCTGCCGCCGGCTGACTTCGTCGTTGCCGGGCACGTGCAAGCTCAGGAGCGAGCGCAGCGCGGCTGCGCCTTCGCGCGCATCGCCGTCGTAAAGCGACAGGTAGTGCAGCGATAGCTGATCCACCAGCCGCCAGTTGTGGCCAAAATCCAGACATGGCGCGGCGGGCGGCGAGGGCCGGGTGACGCAGCGAACCGAAGTCACGGGCGCCGCAATGTCGAGTGCGAAGTCGTTTTGCGTGCCGCCGTGCGGCATCAGCAGCGGCAAGTCCCGATTGGTGCAAAGCGTTTCGAAGGACAGTTGCCGCAGGTCACCGCTGTACGGCGCCTCCCGCGGATCGACGATCGACACGAATACTTCGCTCCCCACGTATTCAGTGCGATAGCCGCTTCGCTTGCGCTCGGCGGGCACGACACGCGGCTCACGGCGCACCGTGAAATAGGCAGCGTCCTCGGGACGGTCAGCGAGAAAATCTCCATAGAACGGATGAAACACCTGCTCGCTGTCGTCACCAGCGCCAAAGCCCGACACGGCCGTGATCGTATGCACCTCGAAGTCGAGCGGGCGCGTGCGGTCCGGCACCACATGAAACTCCGCGACGTTATCCGACACGAACGCGCGGTCCGCGTGTTTTGAAAACAGATTGATCGCGGGCACGCAGTCGAGCAACAGGTGCTCGCGCGAGACCACGCGTTCGAGCGTCGTGTCGCCGCTCGCGAGCAGGATTGTCAGTTCGATTTCACGCGACGCAAACGCGGGCAGCACGGCCGACAGGCCATCGATTCTGGCGAAGCGGAAGCGCTCGGCAAAGGCGAAATATTCGTGCAGGAGCCGGTAGCCCTGAAACGCGTTCGGTGTGACGGGCAGCAGGGCTTCGTCGTCGTCGAAGCCCGCACTTGTGACAACATCACCCGCTAGCGTGTCGACGCGCGATACGGGTCGCTGCGGTGTCGAAATCACGACCGCGAGTGCGCTGCCGCTGACGAATTCGAGGAGTTTCCAGGGGGTATCGTCGCCGCCGGCAAAGTAGAGGCGCAAGCTGTCGAGACTGAGCATGTCAAAGCTTAGTCCTTCTGCCGCCAACAGACGCAGGCGCAACGCGCCCTTCACGCGTCTTGCGAGCGCGCGCGTCCCTGGCAGGGTCGCGAGTGGCAGATCGGTGACCTGCGCCAGATAACGCGCTTCCGTCAGTTCGAGCGGCCATAGGGTCAAGTCCGCGCTCGTTCTGAACTGGCAGTGGACCGCGTCGCCTGACGTCTGGCTGGCGATCAGTGCGGTGTGGCGCGGCACCGTGAAACCCGTGGCGAGATTGGGATTGCCGAGATCGGGAGCGAGTCGTGCGATCAACATCGACGGAGTCGGACAGGCCGACTGCGGCAACACGATCTGTGTCAGATGCTGTGTGAAGCGCGGAAATTCTTCTTCGAGCTTCAATTGCACACGGGCTGCGAGAAATGCGGTTCCTTCGAGCAGCCGCTCGACATACGGATCCGCGACGTTGAAGTCGTTGATGCCCAGGCGCGCCGCAATCTTCGGGAACTGCTGTGCGAATTCCACGCCCATCTCGCGCAGGTGCGCCAGTTCGGTGTTGTAGTGTTTGAGCAGGCGAGGATCCATATCGCGGGTTCGGAGAAATCAGCGTGGCAGTTCGGTCAACGTGATGCCGCCTTCCTCGAGGTCGATCTGGGTTCGCAGCGCGAATTCCAGCGGCGCTGGCTGAGCCCACAACAGCCCCCGTATCACGAGTGCAATCTGGTTGTGCATGTCGAGCACCGGACGGTCGAGCACGGGCTCGATTTCGATCGACTCCGGCGCGATGCGCGGCTCGAAAAGCACGATTGCTTCGCGGATCGCCTGTTCGAGCGCGACGGCGTCGACCGTCGACGCAAAGCCGCCCGACAGGCTGGGTAAGCCGAAATTCACCACGGATGCATACGCGGCGGGATAGCGGTCGATCGAAATCTCGTCCGAGAGATTGGTCGTGTTGAAGAGCCAGGACAGGTCCCGCAGTACGGCGGCGCGCAAAGTCCGTTTTGTCAGGAAGCGCGCATCGTCCTCCTCAACACGGCTCTGCGGGTTGTCGTCGATCAGCCGGTCGAGTAGCGACGGTTGCAGACGGTCAGTGGCTTTCGGTTCAGCCATGAGCGCTCCTCGAATGCGCCGCGCCGGGCCCGATCATGTCACCCGCCGTGCCGCTACGTCGAGCGCGAAGGTCACTTCCGCGCCGCGACTGCCGGTTATCGTTTGCGGCGCGCAGGTCATCGTCAGCGTCCGGGCCGATATCTCGAAAATTTCACACGCCCTCATGAGCCGGGCACTCGTGTAGACATGGTAGTTGCGGATATAGGCGTCCTCAAGCTTCATCGACAGGAATTCGATCTGCACGGCGCTGGCCGGCCCACCGGACTTGAAGCACTTGATATGCGCCAGCGCGAGCAGTTCGGCCTGCGCGCACAGCTTCGCGATAGCGGGCGATGTCGCGTCGACCACCTTGATCACGGAGAGATCGGTCACGCGCATGTCGTTCGCATTGAGCGCCTGGCCGGGATGGTACGAGTCGTAGCCCTGAGCCCAGCGCCAGCCATGAATCTGCATCGGCGTCTCCCAGTCGCCGCGCGGCGGGGCCTCACCCTTCAGGGGCGTGTTACTGCGCTTCGGGATGATGTGGAGAAACATGTCGTCAGACGAGACGAGCGAGAGCGCGTCGAGCTGGTACAGATATTCCAGCGTCAGACGGCTCCCGGCTTGCTGCGGCGAAGCATCGGGGTTAGGCATCGTCACGTTCCTCGCCTGGGGGTGATCACTTGCGTTCGCCGATTCCAACGGTATCGATGCAAAGACGGTCGACCGCATACGATTTTGAAGAACCCGCCCTTTCAAAAATGTGCTTGGCGTTTCGTTTACCTAGCAGCGTCGCCACGGGACCCCAGGTCATCGACATATCACGAGGAGCGAGTCATGGGCACGATCGATTGTTATCTACAACTAGATAAGGTCAAGGGCGATTCGAAACACAAGGGCGCAGAAGGTCAAATCGAAGTGCAGTCGTGGCAGTGGGGCGTTCAGAACGCCAGCAGTTCGACAATGGCAAGCGGCCTCGCGGTCGGCAAGGCGACACCGGACGAGCTCATCTTCGTTCATGAATACGACTCGTCGTCCACGGCGCTGGCGATGTGCTGCGCAAAGGGCACACACATTGCTAGCGGCAAGCTGACGGTCTTCAAGGCGGGCGAGGGGCAGAAGGAATATCTCACCGTTGCCTTGAAGGGCGTGATGGTCACTTCCGTGAGGCACAACGCGGTGACGGGCGGAGGTGTGTCCGAGACCGTGACGCTGGCTTTCCACGACATCGAATTCGAACACAAGCCGCAGGACGATGCGGGCGCCATGGGTGCATCGAGCAAGTTCGGCTGGAACGTCAAGAGTACGGAAATCCGCTGAACGCGGCACGGGTCCGCCGCCGGAGATGCCGATCATGGCCCAGCCGCGGCTCGTCACGATCGATACACCGCTCGGCGACGACATCCAATTTCTGAGCATGCGTGCCGCCGCCGAACTGGGACGCATGTTCACCTACGACCTGACACTGGTGTCCAAGCGCCCGGACCTCGATTTCCGGCGCATCCTCGGAAAGCGCGTTACGGTGTCGCTCCACGTGCCGAACGGGAAGCCGCGGATTTTCTCGGGCTACGTAGTCGGATTCAGGCAGACCGGTATGCGCGGCCGGCTGCATGTGTACGAGGCCGCGGTCAGGCCGTCGCTCTGGTTACTCACGCGGCGCGCCAATTGCCGGATCTTTCAGAACAAAAGTGTGGAGGATATCGTCAAGGCCATTTTCGCGGACCCGGTCTACAAGAGCGTGGAATTTGGCGAGATCAAATGGAAGGCGAACACGCGCAAGCACCCCGCGCGCGAGTATTGCGTGCAGTATCGCGAGTCGGACTTCAATTTCGTCAGCCGGCTGCTGGAAGATGAAGGGATCTACTACTGGTATCAGGATCGCGACGGCAAGGAGTCGCTGATACTGACCGACACGCTTGCGACACACGAGAGCGTGCCGGGGTGCGAATCGCTGCCGTACGGTGCGGTGTTAAGCGGGGCGCCAGGCGCCGAATATGTGAGCGAGTGGCAGGCCCGTCGCGAGATCGAGACGCACAGCTGGCTTGTAACCGACTACGACTTCAAGCATCCTTCGCGGCCATTGCAGAAGAAGGCGGTAAAGAGCATGCCCGGCTTCGATGCGTTTGGCGATCTCGAGCACTTCGATTATCCCGGGGGGTACGTCGATCCGGACCATGGGGAGAGCAGGGCGAAGGCGCGCGCCGACGAATTGTGGGCCGAGTCATTGCTCGGCGAAGATGCGGGGATCAACTGGCACCAGGTGGATGCCAGAACGAACAGCATGAGCGTACGCATCGGGAGCTTGTTGAAGCTGGAGCGCCATCCGCGCACTGATCAGAACACCCAGTATCTGGTGACGCGCACGCGCTACGAAATCGATCTGGCCGATTACGAAGCGTTCGAAGGCAGCCAGCCAAGTCGATGCGAATGCTGGTTTTCGGCGATTGACGCGAAACAGCCATTCGCGCCGGCGCGAACGACGCGCAAGCCATTTGTGCAGGGACCGCAGACGGCTGCGGTGGTCGGACCTGGCGGCGATGAGATTTACACCGACAACTATGGGCGCGTGAAAGTGCAGTTCTTCTGGGACCGCCTCGGCAAGCGCGACGAGAACAGTTCGTGCTGGATGCGCGTATCGCAGCCCTGGGCGGGCAAGGGTTGGGGAGCCGTCGCAATCCCACGCATCGGACAGGAGGTGATCGTCGATTTTCTGGAGGGCGATCCCGACCGGCCGATCATCACCGGGCGTGTTTATAACGCCGAGCAGATGCCGCCTTACGAGCTGCCCGCGAATATGACGCAATCGGGGATCAAGAGCCGCTCGAGCAAGGGCGGCAGCGGCGCGAACTGCAACGAACTGCGCTTCGAGGACAAGAAGGGCGCCGAACAGGTGCTGCTCCATGCGGAGAAGAACCAGGACATCGAGGTGGAGCATGACGAGACGCATTGGGTCGGGCACGATCGCAAGAAAAACGTGGATAACGACGAGACCACTCATGTGAAGCATGACCGCACCGAGACCGTGGGGAACAACGAGACGATTTCGATTGGGGTCAACCGTACCGAAACGGTCGGCGCCAATGAAAAAATCACGATCGGGTCGAATCGGACGAAGACAGTCGAGGCGAGTGAGACAGCGACGGTCGCGTTGCAGCGGACGCATACCGTGGGGATCAACGAGACGATCACGGTGGGCGGCGCGCAGGAGGTGACAGTCGGTGCGTTTCAGGCGGTGACGGTGGGCGCGTTTCAGGCGGTGACCGTTGGGGCATACCAGGCTGTCACCGTCGGGGCCGATCAGACGGTGAATGTGGGCGGAAGTCAGACGGTGGGAATCGCCGGGTCTCAGTCGACTAGCGTCGGGTCTGATCAGTCGCTCGATGTGGGCGGAGGTCAAACTGTGACAGTGGCGGCCGATGCGAGCGAAACCATCAGCGGCGCGCAGACGAGTACGGTCAGCAAAGGGCGCACCACTTCTGTGGGCGAGGATGATGCGCTGTCGGTCGGGAAGAATCTCGTCATTGATGCGGGGGAATCGATCACGATTACCACCGGCAGCGCCAGCATCAGCATGAAGAAAGATGGGACGATCCTGATCAAGGGAAAGGACATTACCGTTGATGGCAGTGGAAAGATCAACGCCAAGGCGAGTAGCGATATCGTGATGAAAGGATCGAAGATCTTGCAGAATTGAAGGGAAGTACACCGATGGGGGTTTGCGATGAGTGGTAGAGACCGGATGGAATATGAAGAGTTCTCGACAGCAAAGGAGCCTCGCGAAGGCTCGCTGGGCGACACGCGGACACGGCCATCCCGCAGATCCCGCAAATCCCGCTCGTCTGGCGTATTTGCCGGACTGGTCATCGGTGAACTTCTGGCTATCGCCGAAGAGGGGCATACGCCGCTGGTTCGCTATCCCGTTCAGGAGGGACCGGCCGCGATCGCCGCGCAGACGCTTGTCGATCTGCATGAACCGCATATCGGATGTCGCGTAGCGCTGATGTTCGAGGACTCGGATCCTCGCAGGCCAGTGATTATCGGCGTGATGCACGAGGGGAGTGTTGCGCCGTCCACTAGCAACGCAGGAAACGTTGAAGTCGATGTAGACGGCGAGCGATTGATCGTGAGCGCGCGTGAACAACTGGTACTTCGTTGCGGTAACGCCTCTATCACGCTCACCAAGGCGGGGAAAGTGCTGATCAAGGGCACCTATGTGTCGAGTCGTTCGTCTGGAGCGAATCGCATCACAGGCGGATCGGTTCAGCTGAACTGAGGTCCGCAGCCGGTCGGCAAGCGTGCTTCGAGGACGTTTCAAGAAGAGCTTCGAGGACTATTGGCTCAACCGCAAGGCTGTGAACCTCGACCGTTGCGAAGGCGGACCGAGGAGATGGCCAAAGCAATCATCGATGACGAATTGTGGGCGTTGATCGAACCACTTTTACCGCCGGCCAAGCCGAGGCGCTTCCGGTACCCGGGGCGCAAACCGGTGGCCGATCGCGCCGCGCTGACGGGGATTCTGTTCGTGCTCAAGAGCGGCATTCGATGGAGCGATCTGCCCGCCGAAATGGGTTGCGGATCGGGTATCAGTTGCTGGCGGCGCCTGCGCGAATGGCAACGGGCCGGAGTCTGGGATCCGCTCCATCAGATCCTGCTCGCGAAGTTGCGTGCAGCCGGCCGGATCGACTTTTCTCGCGTCGTCATCAGTTCCACTTCTGTTGGGGCGATTGCGACGGCGGGAAAACTGAGCCGAAAACCGCCGGTCGCACACGATCCGGATGCGTCCGGCGAGTCGTCACGGGCACCTGCGGCACGCCGCTCGCGCTCATCCTGACGACGCGAGCCGCAACGAGATCACGAACGGCTTCCACTGGCCGACTTTTTCGATTCATAAACTGGCGGGAGAGACCCTGATCACCGACGACGATCGTTTGTTCGAAGGGCCGGGCTGCGATGCGCCGTTGCGTGCTTGACGCGCAAGACGGACTTTCCTCAGCGAGGCCCAAGGAGATTTTAGGTCGTCAGGTTGCGCGATGGGGACGTCTCGCGTGGCGAGAGGTTTGCGATGGCAAGGCCGATCCTCCAGATCGTGTCGAGGCACGTTGAGGACGCGGCGGACCTATGGAGCACGCGCTCAATGCTGGTGCGGGCTCCTCATGTGAAAGTCCGCCATATTGGCCGTTTCGATGAACGTATCGCCGCGCATCTCGATGGAATTGCCGTAGCAGGTGAGGCGGGCTGGAAATGTTGCGAAACAGCCTTGGCGACGGCGAGTGCGGGCGCGATATTTACGGCGACAGTACGCGCCATCGAGGATGCGAATGAGCAGGGAGTCGATACGCTCCTCTCTATCGCCGAGACGCTGCCCAGCGCAAGAACCGGGTTGATCGCCGCCTTTGGATGGGTGAGCGGGCAAGAACTGAAAGGCCTCGTCAGTGGTCTGTTGCAATCCACCAGCCATTTCCGGCGAATGGTGGGCATTGCGAGTTGCGCGATGCACCGCGTCGATCCAGGCAAGCATCTCGAAACTGCGATCGTCGATCCGGAGCCGTCTCTTCGTGCCAAGGCGTTGCAAGTAGCGGGCGACCTCGGGCGAGACGATCTTCTTCCTCGCTGTATCGGGTCGCTCGGTGATCCTGATGCGCAATGCCGATTCTGGGCCGCGTGGTCAGGGGTGCTGCTTGGCGACCGTAGTGCCGCGCTGGCCAAGCTTATCGACCTTGGCCGCGAACCGTCACGACTCAGCCGAAATCCACTGCAACTCGCGCTGATGGCCACGGAGCTTAGTGCTGCCCATTCGTTGCTCGTGCAGATCGCGAAAGACCGCGGCCATGGCCGTGAACTGATACGAAGCGTCGCTGCGGCAGGTGACCCCAGCCACGTGCCGTGGCTGATTGGCCTCATGTCGGACTTGCGGTTCACGCGCCTCGCGGGCGAAGCGTTCAGCTGGATCACAGGGATAGACCTTGCGTGGCTCGATCTCGATCAAAAGCCGCCCGAGAAAGTTGAAGCAGGTCCGAACGACGATCCTCACGATGACGATGTCGCGCTCGACGAGGATTATGGCTTGCCGTGGCCGGACCCGGAAAAAGTAGCACGATGGTGGCACGAAAATGCTCATCGTTTTCCTACCGGCAGCCGTTACTTCGTTGGTGCGCCGCCGTCTGCTCCACACTGCGCTCAGGTCCTACTGGATGGCTACCAGCGGCAACGGATCGCGGCAGCGTATTGGGGCTGTTTGTTGCGAGCGGACCGAATAGTTTTCGATTGCGCAGCACCGTCGTGGCGTCAGCGGCGATGGCTCGAGCGGGGGCGCTGACCAAGATGCTGTGCGAAATCAGATAAAAGGCCGTTCCCACGGGTTGTGTCGCGATAAGGTCGCAAGGCGAGAAAGTTACGTTACGGTCAGGATTCCTTATATGACCAACGATTAGAACTGCTCGGCAGCAGCTCGCGCAATGCCATCAGCTTTCATCTGCCCTTTCCTGATCATATGCATCGTTTCGATGCCTGACAGGATGATGCGGGCGCAGCGAAAATCCTTGAAACCCATCATTGGCCTGATTCGGCGTTTGATGGCCCGATGGTCCTGCTCGAAGATGTTGTTCAAGTACTTGACCTGCCGGACCTTGATGGGCGTTTCCCGTTCAGCGTTGAGGGCCTGGAGGGCGGCCAGATTGGCGCCGCTTTTGTCCATGGTAACGGTCTCAGGTGCGCCGTTCTGACCGATGGCTTTCTCGAAGTAGCGACGCGCTGCAGCCTTGTCACGATGGGCCCGAAGCAGGAAATCGACGGTGTTGCCGGCCTTGTCCACAGCGCGGTAGAGGTATTTCCACTGGCCGCGTACCTTGACGTAGGTTTCATCCATCCGCCAGCTCTTGCCGACCGGACGTTTGTGCTTGCGAAAGGCTTTCTTGAACAACGGCACCAGCTTGATCACCCAGCGATGCACGCTCGAATGGTCGACCTCGAAACTCCGTTCGACCATCATCTCTTCGAGATCACGCAGGCTTACCGAGTAGGCCACATACCACCGCACACACAGCAGGATCACTTCCAACGGACAGTGCAGTCGTTTCAGTACCCGGGCCACGCCCGCAGGCAGTGTCGTTCGCGGCGTCTTCGTCCTGGCCATCGTCGGTTTCGCAAATTTCCGTAGACCAAATTTTACCTGAACGACTTAGCGCGACAGAGCTATGATTTTTCGCGTTGGGCTTCCCTGGTTTGTGAAGTTTGCAAGTCCTTTGCCACGGCGTGCAGGATCTGCTGCGCGTGGTCGCGTAATGCCAACGATTCCATGTTTGCCGCCGCCGGCACGAGGGTGGCGGCGAACGCCTCCCATTGCGCCAGAATCGGCTCGATGTCTCGCGAGATAAAGTCAGCAAGTCGCATGTAGGTGTCTCCAACCGCATGCGGGTGTCGAGGACCATCAGCCACCTATGTTATGCCCGAATTGGGGACAAATTTCGATCGGAAGAAAACCCCATTGAGAGAGCGAACGAATGCCATCGTTACTTCAGGGCGGAGGAGGCTGCGATCTTGGGGCAGGCTGACTCGGAAGCGGCCGTTCGCGCGACGCAGCCGAACGTCTCAAATTGGCCGACTATCGCCTCATGCGACCGCGGCAAGCCCGCTACGGCTGGACAGATAAGAATGTGTATCGCTTTCAATCGTTACAAAAAATTCCCGCAACGTCCTTTGCCACGATCTAAAGTCCAATCCACGCATCTGACAAATGTTGGTCTTCGCAAAGAGTCCAGTCATAGCGTGACGAAGTTTCTGATGCGTGAAAAATCCATTTCGTATTTGGTAGTGAAGTCTTGACCGACGCGCTGGCGGTGATCAGCGCTCGCGGTCTGTGGCAGTTGAAGCGGTAGTGAGTGTGGCGGGCGGATAATGGCGGAAACAAGGCGCGCCGACGATGCCATCGTTTAGACCTCAGGCGAAGGTGCAACGCCGCTCCACCTCTTTCGCAACTGCCAGCACGCTACTGTGGGCTGTTTCAGGCCGCAATGGAGAAGGAGTCTTCCATGCGTTGCAACAAGCCCCGTACACTTTTGAGCGGCATTCCGCTCGCTGTTGTCCTCGCAACAAGCATTACAACCAGTCGGGCTGCGCCCATCCTGGTCTCCGGTCCTAGTCTCTTTGCCACTTGCACCATAGGCGGCCCCGGCACGAGCTACGTGAATGCCGAAGTCGAGCCTTGGGTCGCCACGAACCCGAATAATCCCTCGAACCTTATCGGCGTATGGCAGCAGGACCGATGGGACAACGGTGGCGCCCACGGCCTGGTTGCCAGCTCGTCGTTCGATGGCGGTTTTACATGGGGCACGCCAGTTGCACTGCCTTTCAGTGCATGCGCGGGCGCGCCCGGCTACGAGCGCGCGTCCGATCCGTGGGTGTCGATCGGCCCCGATGGCACGGCGTACGCTGTTTCGATCTCCTTCAATCAATCTAACAACAGCAATGCGGTCGTCGCTGCGGTTTCGAAGGACGGCGGCCAGACGTGGGGGAACCCGAGCATCGTCATCGCCAACAACGAGCCAACGTTGCAATTCTTCAACGACAAGGAATCGGTGACGGCAAATCCTGTCAAGGCAGGCGTCGCCTATGCAGTGTGGGACCGGCTGGAACTGCCGAACGGCAATCCGTACGCTAACAGGCATACGGCCGCCTTCCGGGGGCCATCGATGTTCTCGAAGACATCCGATGGCGGCATGACATGGAGTCCGCCTTCCGTGATCGTGACGGTGCCTTCGCGGCAGCAGACGATCGGCAACCAGATCGTGGTCAACTCGCAGAACGGAACGCTCTATGACTTCTTCAACCTGATCTCTCCGCCGTTCTCGAAAGCGGCCGGCAAGGTGGCGTTCATCAAATCGACCGACGACGGCGCAACGTGGACGAAGCCGAAAATCATCTCTGGTTTGCAGACCGTATCGGTGTTTGATCCGAACACCGGTGAAGCGGTCCGTTCAGGAGACATTATTCCCGAGCCCGCGATCGATCCGAAGACCGGGCAACTCTATGTCGTTTGGCAGGATTCCCGCTTCAATGGCGGGCACTACGATGAGATCGCATTTTCTACTTCAAAAGACGGCGGCAGCACCTGGAGCGCACCGATCCAGGTCAATACGCCCACGGGACGGCCGGCATTCAATCCAAGCATTAACGTCAATTCGTCGGGGACCGTTGCGGTGACGTACTACGATTTCCGCAATCTGGCGGATGGCAACACCGCGACACTGCCGACGGATATCTGGCAGACGACATCGACGGATAAGGGAACGACGTTCGCAAATGAAATACATCTGGCGGGGGCATTCGACCTCAAGACCGCGCCGAACGCCGAGGGCTTCTTCGTCGGGGACTATCAAGGGTTGGCCGTGATCGGCTCGACGTTCGTGCCGTTCTTCGTGCAAACAAACTCAGGAAATCCTGGCAATCGCACAGACGTGTTTGCTCAGCCGTAACAGTATGCGCGGGAGCAGTTGGCTCGCAGCGCGGACATCCGCGCTGCGAGCGACGACCACGAGCCGCAGGGACAACTGAACACGCAGCAAGGATACGATTTTACGTACATGGAATGCGTGCAAGCGAAGGGAAACGTGGTATAGGAGCGTATAGCGCCAACGCCCCAACCCTGAATAAGCGACTTCTCGCAGGTCATGTCATTGCGGCGCAGCCACCTGCCGTCAATGCTCGCCAAGCATAGTCACGTCGCCGTGAAGAGCGACGCGCGAGGCGTACCGGATGCAGAACACCCCGCGACACGCCCTTTTAGTGGCCGCCTTATTTCGACCTTAAAAGCCATCCGGGCTTCCGGGCTGAATGACCCAAGCACACCTTGGACCGGTCACAGATCGCGTGCGGAACTGTCGCAGTAAGGCGTTGGGCTATCATGTGACGTTCGAAAGCCGAACGATCGGACGCTTTATGAAGACTCTGAATCCAGCAGTAGCGCGCGTGCTTAAGCGCTTGCACTATCCGCTCGATGTTATCCTGACGTGCGTGCGCTGGTATGTGGCCTACCCGCTGAGCCTTCGCCATCTCGAAGAGATGATGGCGGAGCGCGGTATCTCGGTCGATCATTCGACCGTTGTCCTTCATTTCATTCTTGAAAGGTCCGCAGCATACCACCTGCCTCCGCTAATGCGACGAAACCGGCGAAACTCCTTTTGCCTATCGGCTGAGCCTGCGCAACCTGGAAGAGGTGATGGCTGAACGCGGAGTCGCCGTAGACCATTCGACGGTTCATCGCTGGGCCATCAAGCTTCTGCCCGTTCTCGAGAAAGTGGCAATACCTCTATCGAG